>JAHFEI010000025.1 GCA_023248615.1 Nitrospinales bacterium
ATTGCGAGGACGAGCCGCTGGCAAGGGGCGGCGTGATGAACGAGGGTGAAACCTCGGCCCGGCTCGGCATAAAAGGGATTCCCTCGCTGGCGGAAGACATTATCGCCATGCGCGATATGGACATCGCCGCGTATGCCGGTTGCCGCGTGCATATCGCCCACATTTCCACCAAGGGGACGGTGGAGGCTGTGCGGGCCGCAAAGGCGAGGGGGATACGGGTGACGTGCGAGGTAACTCCGCACCACTTCACGCTTACCGATAAAATGATGGAATCGTTCGACGCCAATTACAAGATGAACCCGCCGTTACGCACTGCGGAGGATATTGCGGAGATAAAACAGGGGCTGAAAGACGGCACCATAGATGCCATCGCAACAGACCATGCGCCACACGCCGCCTGGGAAAAAGAGTTGGAGATAGACCAGGCTCCCTACGGGGTGGTGGGGCTGGAAACCGCGCTTGGCATTTCCATGCAACTTGTCGGGGAAGGCATCCTCTCGCTTAGCGCCTTGATAGCGTTGTTCACCTGTCGCCCTGCGTCCGTGTTTGGCCTTCCCGGCGGCGCTTTGCGGAAAGGCGATCCGGCTGATATATGCATTTTCGACCCGGAAAAAAAATGGACTGTAGACCCCGGCGAATTTTTGAGTAAAGGCAGGAATACACCCTTTGCCGGGATGGAATTAAAAGGAAAAAATCTCCTGACTATGGTTGGGGGCCGTATCGTGTATAATCCGGCGAATTTATGAAGGCGATGTTGGCTCTAGAGGACGGAAGGAGCTTTATTGGGAAAGCTTTTGGCGCGACTGGAGAGACCACCGGCGAGGTCGTTTTCAACACCGGGATGAGCGGCTACCAGGAGATACTGACCGATCCCTCCTACCACGGGCAGATAGTAGCCATGACCTGTCCCCTTATGGGCAACTACGGCGTTAATGCCGAGAACGAGGAATCTTCCAAAATACAGGCGCGCGGTTTCGTGGTTAAGGAAGCAAGCCGGATAACCAGCAATTTTCGCAGTGAAAAAAGCCTGGACGAATACCTGAAGTCGCAGGGAATAGTGGCGATATGTGGCGTGGATACACGCGCCCTTACCCGCCATATTCGAAGCACGGGTGCCATGCGCGGAATTATATCTACCACGCAGGACGATACGTCCGCGCTTGCCGCGAAGGCGAAGGCAAGCGAGAGCATGGCGGGGGCCGACCTTGCCGTGCGCGTGACCACAAAAGAAAAATACGAATTCAGCGAGGGGCTTTGGAGCCTTGGCAAGGGGTTCAGTAAGATATCCAACCCGCACTTCCATGTCGCCGCCATCGATTTCGGCATAAAGCGCAACATCCTGCGCCACCTGTGCGAGCGCGGATGCCGCGTTACGGTGTTCCCCGCTTCCGCCACTGCGGAAGAGATACTTGCCGCAAAGCCGGACGGGGTTTTCCTTTCCAACGGCCCCGGAGACCCGGAAGCCGTATCGTACGCCATCGGCACGGTGCGTGCGCTGGTAGGAAAGCTCCCGGTATTCGGCATATGCCTAGGACACCAGATACTTTCCATCGCGCTTGGCGCAAAAACATTCAAGCTCAAATTCGGGCACCGTGGCATCAACCATCCGGTTATGGATATCCATTCCGGGAATGTGGTGCGTATCACGTCGCAAAACCACGGCTTCGCGGTGGACAAGGATTCGCTTCCGCAAGAACTGGAACTGACCCACTACAGCCTCAACGACGGCACGGTGGAGGGTGTACAGCATAGGCGGCATCCGGCATTTTCCGTGCAATACCATCCGGAGGCATCGCCCGGCCCGCACGACACTACGTTGCATTTCGACAGGTTCGTGGGGATGATGAAGGAAGGGAAAAAATAGCGGATGGTTTTTGATTTCCTGTTAGGCAAAACGGTAGGCGAGCCGGTACCCGAGCTTAAGCCGTCCGTCCGTGCGTTACTGGACGAACTGATAGGCTACGCATCTGAAAAGAGGTTTGGCCAAAGGCTGGAAGAGGCGCGTGAGTACTACTACTTAAAAGCGGGAAAGATTAACGAGGATGATGCGGACTTCGTCCAGCGGATGAACACGGTGCTGGAGTGGTTCATATTCGACCATAGGCCAGGCGGCATAGGCACTAACAGCCTGTTCGACCAGTACATGGGCGAAAAGCGCGCCCGCCTTTCCTCCGCCGAACTGGTGGAGCGGATGGCCATGTCGAAACACCTGCACTCGATGTTTATGGTGATATCGTGCGGCGACGGCACAATCAAGGTAAAGGACATGGCGACAAAACGCCGGTACGTCGTCAGCAACGATGACCGGCTGGAAAAAGGGGACATCTTGGAAGCGCGGATAGTTTTCCTGGGGAGTGGATGTTTTTTCACCTACACCCACTGCCTGCACCCCAAAGCGGCGCTAAAGCCTATTATGGGCGAACTGAAAAAGTGGAAAAGCAAAATGCTTGGCGAGGATTTCTTCTTCAAGTTGCAGAACATGCAATTGAAGTGGCGCCGCTTCCGGCAGATAAGCATTAACGATATTTACAGGATGTGAACGATGCCGAAAAGGACTGACATAAAAAGCGTGCTGATAATCGGCGCGGGCCCCATCGTGATAGGGCAGGCATGCGAGTTCGACTATTCCGGCACGCAGGCGGCCAAGGCGCTGAAGGAAGAGGGCATCCGCGTTATCTTGGCCAACTCCAACCCGGCTACGATAATGACCGACCCGGACTTCGCGCACCGTACGTACATAGAGCCGCTTACCGTGGATATGCTGACGAAAATAATAATAAAAGAAAGGCCGGATGCGGTGCTTCCAACAGTCGGCGGGCAGACCGCGCTGAACCTTGCCATCGGGCTGGCGGAAGCCGGCGTACTGGAAAAGTACGGCGTGGAATTGATAGGGGCCAACCTTACCGCGATAAAAATGGCGGAAGACCGCGCATTGTTCAAAAAGGCAATGCAGGAAATAGGGCTAAACGTGCCGCGTTCCGGGTTTGCCAAGACTATGGAAGAGGCGGTGAAAACGCTGGAGCATGTCGGCCTGCCTGTCATCATCCGTCCGTCGTTCACTATGGGCGGCGCTGGCGGCAGTGTGGTGACCACGGAAGAGGAGTTTTTCGGAAACAAGGAAAAAGGCATTGCCAGCAAGGCGGCATGGGGCATGGCCCAAAGCCCGGTGAGCGAGATAATGATAGAGCAGTCGCTCACTGGCTGGAAGGAATACGAACTGGAGGTGATGCGCGACTGCAAGGATAACGTGGTTATCGTCTGCTCCATAGAGAACCTGGACCCTATGGGGGTGCATACGGGCGACAGCATAACCGTTGCTCCGGCGCAGACGCTTACCGACCGCGAGTACCAAGACCTGCGCGATGCCGCGCTTAAAATAATCCGCAAGATAGGCGTGGATACCGGCGGCTCCAACATACAGTTCGCCGTATCGCCCAAGACCGGCGAGTTGCAGATAATAGAGATGAACCCACGTGTATCGCGCTCTTCCGCGCTGGCTTCCAAGGCCACCGGGTTCCCGATTGCGCGCATTGCGGCCAAGCTGTCCATCGGCTACTCGCTGGATGAGATACCCAACGACATCACGAAAAAAACGCCGGCGTCGTTTGAGCCGACTATCGACTATGTCGTTACCAAGATACCGCGTTTCGATTTTGAAAAATTCCCGAAGGCGGACAAGACGTTAACCTCGCAGATGAAGTCGGTTGGCGAAGCGATGGCGATAGGGCGCACTTTCAAGGAATCGTTCCAAAAGGCATTGCGCTCGCTGGAAGCGGGAGTGGATGGGCTGGACGAGGTGGATGTAACCGAAAATGATTTGGATGCAAAACTCCGCACCCCGTTGCCGGACAGGATATGGTCTGTGGGGCAGGCGTTCCGCTACGGCTGGAGCGTGGAGAAAGTACATTCGCTCACATATATCGACCCGTGGTTTTTGGATAACATAAAAGAGATAGTGGATGCGGAGAAGGGGATAGTTTCTTCCGGGTTGCCGCAAGACCGCGAGGCGATGCTGGATTGCAAACAGATGGGGTTCTCCGACAGGCGGCTGGCGAAGCTACTTGGCCTGAAGGAAGGCGCAGTGCGGGAAAAGCGGCTGGCGCTGGGGGTGCGCCCGGTGTACAAGCGGATAGATACCTGTGCCGCAGAGTTCGAAGCGCTTACGCCATACATGTATTCCACCTACGAGGAGGAGTGCGAATCGCAGCCCACCAACAGGAAAAAAATCATGATATTGGGCGGCGGCCCGAACCGGATAGGGCAGGGCATAGAGTTCGACTATTGTTGCGTCCACGGGGTTTTCGCGCTGAAGGAGGCCGGGTACGAGACAATAATGGTGAACTGCAACCCGGAAACGGTCAGTACCGATTTTGACACGGCAGACAGGCTTTATTTCGAGCCTGTTACGTTGGAAGATGTGCTTGAAATCGTCCACCTGGAAAAACCGCAAGGGGTTATAGTGCAGTTCGGCGGACAGACACCGCTTAAGCTTGCCATGGCGCTGGAGAAGGCGGGTGTCCCGATTATAGGCACGTCGCCGGATGCGATAGACCGTGCGGAGGATCGCAAGCGTTTCCAGCAGGTTTTACAAAAACTGGACCTCAAACAGCCTCATAACGATACTGCCACCGACCAGCCGCAGGCCATAGCCATTTGCAACGCCATCGGCTACCCCGTGGTTGTTAGGCCTTCGTATGTGCTGGGTGGCCGCGCCATGGAAATCGTGTACGATGAAGAATCATTGTACCGCTACATGACGCACGCAGTAAAAGTTTCGCACGAGCGGCCTGTGCTTATAGACAAGTTCCTCTCCAACAGCACGGAAGTGGATGTGGATGCCGTACGCGACGGCAGGATAACCGTGGTGGGCGGCGTTATGCAACATATTGAGGAGGCGGGCATACATTCCGGCGACAGCGCCTGCTCCCTGCCCCCGCGTGACCTCCCGCAAAGCGTTGTGGACGAGATATGCATCCAGACGAAAAAACTGGCGGACGAGTTGAAGGTGGTTGGGCTGATGAACATCCAATTCGCCGTGAAGGATAACGACATCTACGTGCTTGAGGTAAACCCGCGCGCCTCCCGCACAGTGCCGTTTGTTTCAAAGGCAACCGGTGTTGCGCTGGCGAAAATTGCGGCAAGGGTAATGGCGGGGGAGACATTGGACGACCTGAATTTCCTAAGCCAGAAGACGCCACGGCATGTCTCGGTAAAGGAAGCGGTGTTTCCGTTCATAAAGTTCCAGGGGGTTGATATTATCCTCGGCCCGGAGATGAAATCTACCGGCGAGGTGATGGGGATAGACTTTAACTTTGGGCGTGCGTTTGCGCGCGCCACCATCGGTTCCGGTTCGCGGCTTCCAACTTCCGGGACGGCGTTTATCTCGGTTGCCGAGCTGGACAAACCGCACGCCGCCAAAATTGCGAAAGGGTTTGCCAATCTCGGTTTTAGCATAGCGGCCACCAAGGGAACTGCAAAAATAATTTCCGCCACCGGCGTTCCCGTGAAGATAGCCAGGAAGGTGCTGGAAGGCTCTCCGCATATCGTGGATATGATGGAACAGGGGAAAATCCAGATAGTCATCAACACCACTTTCGGCAAGAGCGCGATACTCGATTCCTACTCCCTGCGGCGCACGGCCCTGAACCTGGGCATCCCATACGCCACCACCATTGCGGCGGCAGATGCGCTTATAGAAGCTACCAAATCACTGGGGGAAGGCGATATGGGGGTTACTTCGCTACAGGAGTACCATGCGTAGGGCGCGTCACGCCTTATTCATTCTTTTTCTTTTATCGGTTTTTCCGGCGTTATCGTTTGCCGAAGGGCGCATAACCGACCAGTGGATGGAAATCCTCATGAATGGCAGGAAGATAGGCTTCTCCCACCAGCGGGTCACGCGCACCAAGGCGGGTTATACCGTGGAAGGAAAGGCGCTGATGAGGTTTGAGATGCAGGGAACTACGCAGGACATATCCACCAGCCAGACCTACTTCCTGGACGCATCATTCCACCCCATCCGGTACACCTACATGCAGAAGATGCTAAACAACCGCCAGTTTTTCGAAGGAGTGGTAGAAGGAAAAAAAATGCGCGTCACAGTGAAGTCCGCCGGTAACGTGACGCACAAGACGATAGATATGGAAGAGGGGGGCTACATCGCCGATGCGGTGGGACTGCTGTTAGGTAGCAAGAAATTGCGGGAAGGGGATAAATATACATACAAGGTTTTTATAGAGCCGCTTTTGGCGTACGACACCATGTTGGTGGAGGTAGGGAAAGAGGCTGAAATGGAATATGCCGGGAAAAAGGAGAAAGTGTTCCCGGTGACCATGCGGCTGAAAAGCTTCCATACCGTGTCGTACATCACGATGGGCGGGCGGGTGTTGCGCGAAGTATCGCCCATGGGGTTTGTCTCGCAGGCGGTGGATGAGGCGCAGGCCATAGCCTTTCCGCAAGGGGCAATGTCGTTTACCAACCTTTTGGCTTACAGCCTAATCCCGCTGGAAAAGCCGCTGGAAAATGCCAGCGCGATTTCCGCGCTTGACGTTAGGATAACCGGCCTCTCCTCTTCCGGCCTGATACCGCAGGATGACCGGCAGAAAGTGACCGGAGCCAAGAAGGCTATCGGCAATGAGAGCGACACATGGACTATCGACCTTTCCATCCGGGCAAACGACGTAGCATCCGTAAGCCGGTTGCAAAGGCCAGCGGGGGATAAATTTGCAAAAGAGATGGAGCCGAGCATAGAGGCGCAGTCGGACGACCCGGATATCGCAAGGGAGTCGGCAAAAATCGTTGGCGGGGAAAAGGATATGTTCGCGGCGGCGGTGAAGATAAACCGGTGGGTGTACGAAAACGTGAAGAAAAAGTACATAGATACGTTTTCCGCAGTTGCCACGCTGAAAACGATGGAAGGGGAGTGCCAGTCACATACCAACCTTTTTGCCGCACTTGCCCGTGCGGCGGGGATTCCCACGCGCACTGTTTCCGGGATTGTATATTCGCAGGAATACGGCGGCTTTCTTTACCACGCGTGGGCGGAAGTATACGCTGGCAAATGGATTGCCATGGATCCCACATTCGGGCAGGATATGGCGGATGCAACGCACATCAAGCTCACGGATGGCGAACTGAGTTCGCAGATGCAGCTTTTCGAGTTTATAGGGAAAATAGGGGTGGAGGTTGTTTCTACGGGCGGGGGCAAATGAAAGCGGAAATAATTTCAAACAGCCATGTGGCGCGCGGTTATTTCGATATGAAGTTTGCGGCGGCTTTTGACGGGGCGGAGCCGGGCCAGTTCGTAATGATACGCGTGACGGGTTCGATGGACCCGTTGCTGAGGCGGCCTATGAGCGTGGCCGGTTTTGAAAACGGGATATGCAGGGTGATTTACAAGGTTGTGGGACGCGGCACGCAACTGCTGTCCGCAAAAAATCCGGGAGATTCCATAGACGTGCTAGGCCCCTTTGGCAACGCATTCAGCCCGCCGGACACGGCGGAAAACATATTGCTTGTCGGCGGCGGTATCGGTATAGCGCCGCTTCTGTACTGGCACCTGCGAAATCCCGGAAGGAAGGCCACGGCGTTTATAGGCGGCGCGGCCTCGAATGATATCCTGTGCGCGGATGAATTTAAACATTCGACAATAGCGACGATGGATGGGTCTGCCGGTGTGCGCGGGTTGGTAACATCGCCGTTGCTGGAAACGGGGTTACTGCGGGAAAAGGGAACATACCTGTTGGCTTGCGGGCCGAAGGGGATGCTGAAAGCGGTGGACGGGATTTGCATCCAACATGGCGTAAGCGGCGAGCTTTCGCTGGAAGAGCGGATGGGATGTGGATTCGGCGTTTGCTTGGGGTGCGTGGTGGATACGTCCGGTGGTCGCAAGCGTATGTGCGTGGATGGGCCGGTGTTTGGCGTGGGGAGCGTGAAATGGCAAACCTGAAAGTTGTTATCGGTACGCTTGAGCTGGTAAATCCGGTCATCTCCGCCAGCGGCACGTTCGGCTACGGGCTGGAATTTGTGGACAAACTGGATTTGCGGCGCATCGGCGCGTTCGCCACGAAGGGGCTGTCGCTGAACAAGCGTGATGGCAACCCGATGCCGCGAATCTGCGAAACGCCGAGCGGCATGATAAATTCCATAGGGCTGGAAAACGTGGGCATTGATGTATTTGAAATGGAAAAACTGCCGGAGATACGGAAGACCGGCGCGAAAGTGATAGCCAATTTTTTCGGCGAGACGGAAGACGAGTATCTGGAAGCGGCGCGGCGGCTGGATGCTATGGAAGGGGTTCACGCCCTGGAAATGAACGTATCGTGCCCCAACGTGGAAAAAGGGGGCATAGAGTTCGGGTCAGACCCGGCGTTTTTGGAAAAGCTTACGTCGCTTGTGAGGAAGGCAATCCGCAAGCCGCTTATCGTAAAACTTTCTCCGAATGTGGCGGACATCCGTCCGTTTGCCAGGGCCGTGGAAAACGGCGGCGGCGATGCGATTAGCGCCATCAACACGCTAAAAGGGATGAGTGTGGATACGGCCACGCGCAGGCCACGCATCAAGCGGGTGTTCGGCGGGCTTTCCGGCCCTGCGATAAGGCCAGTGGCGGTGCGGATGGTTTACGAGTGTGCGCGAACCGTTAAAATACCGGTCATCGGCATCGGCGGCATAGCGTCGCTGGAGGATATGCTGGAGTTCCTTATCGTGGGCGCCGTCGCGGTGCAGGTTGGCACTATGAACTTTGTGGAGCCGGGGATTTGCCAGCGGCTGGCGGAAGAGCTTTCCGTTTGGTGCGAAAAAGAGCGCATCGCCGACATACGGGAAATCATCGGCTCCCTGAAAACGGATTAGCAGATACGGGCGAGCCTGTTGCGGCTACATGTGTTCGGTCTTTATGAACCTCATGGCGTCTTGCAGTTGGGCGGAATCGCCCACCAGATAAAGGATATCTTTCGGTAACACCACAAAATCCGCCGGTGGGTTGGCTGTGAGGTCTGCGTTGCGTTGCACCGCCAGCACCGTCGCGCCGGTTTTTGTGCGGAGCTTCAACTCCGATATTTTTTTCCCCGATGCGATGGAGGTTTCGGTCACTTCCGCAGTCTGCATACCCAGCTTGTGCGACAGGATGGCGGACAACGGCGATTCCACCCTTCCCCCCGGCATGTGGCGCAGGATGCGGTACTCGGAGTTCCGCACGTTGTTCACCTCTTCCATGATGATGTTGTACGGCACGTTATACGTTTGCAGTACGTGCGAGAATATTTCGATGCTGGTTTCAAACTCCTCCGGTATCACCTCGTTTGCGCCCAGCGCCATCAGCGGCTCCAGTTCCTTCACGTATCTGGTGCGGACTGTGATGTGCAGTTTCTGGCTCATTCGCCGCGCCGCGCTGACTATGCCACGTTCGATAGAAGGGTCGGAGGTGGCTATCACCATCACTCGCGCCCTATGCACGCCGACATGGGAAAGCACATGCTCGCGCGTGCCGTCGCCGTAATGTATAGGCTCGCCACGCTTGATGTTTTCCCGCACGGTGGCCGGGTTTACGTCCAGTATGTTGTAAGGGATGCCGGTCGTTTTCAGCACCCTGGCTAGGTGCTGGCCGTTCAGGCCGTAGCCGACGATAATGACATGATCCCTTATAGGCGCGTATTGGTCGCCCTCTTCCGTGGCGTACTCCACGCGCCTGCGGGGGAAACGCCTTAGTAGCATGGTGGCAAACCTCGGTGCGTTCGACATCAGGAACGGCGTTGCGGCCATGGTGATTATCGCCGCCGCCAGGAACGTCTGGTACAGCCCCCCCAACTGCATCCCCGCGTTTTGTCCGAACCGCGCAAGCACGAAGGAAAACTCCCCTATCTGCGCCAGCGAAAGGCCGGTGACAATGGCGAGCCGCGACGGCTGGTTAAGCACGAATGCCGGTAACGCGGCGATTGGCGACTTTATCAGGATTATCGCCAGCGTGGCGAGTAGCACCACCGGCAGGTTATCGAACGCATAGCGCAGGTCTAGCAACATCCCTATCGATACGAAAAAGAGGGCGTTCAAAATATCGCGGAACGGCAATACCTCCGCCACCACCTGATGGCTGTACTCCGAGTCGGCTATCATCATGCCCGCCAGAAATGCCCCCAGCGCCAGCGAAAGGCCCGCCTCGAACGTAATGTATGCCGTGCCGAGGCACATAAGGAGTATCGTTATGATAAAAAGCTCGCGGTTGCGCGTGCTGACTACATGGAACAAAAGGTGCGGCACAACAAACCGGGTGGCAACCAAGACCATGGAAAGCAAAAGGGCCGCCTTGAGGATAAGCGCCAGAAGCCCGATGCCCTCCCCGCCGCCGCCCGCCAAAAACGGTATCAAAAGCATCATCGGCACGGCACACAGGTCCTGGAAAACCAGTATGCCTGTTACTCCCTGCCCAAGCATGGTGTTCATCTCCGCCTTGTCCATCAATCCCTTCAGGACAACGGCTGTGCTGGAAAGCGCCACCAAAAACCCGATGAAGACGGATTTGTTTAAGTCGCGCGTAAATGCGTATGCGATGACGGCGGTGACGGCAATGGTCAGCCCCACCTGCATGGAGCCGCCGACCAGCACCACCTTGCGCATCTTGTAAATCTTGGTCATGGAGAATTCCAGGCCGACCGTAAACAGCAACAGCACCACGCCTATTTCCGCCAGCACCTCCACGGCGTGCTTATCGTGGATAAGCGAAAGGCCGTGGGGGCCAAGCGCCACGCCGGAAACCAGGAACCCGACGATGGCGGGAATCTTCATCTTGTCGAACATCAGCACGACCAGCGCCGACCAAGAGAATATGAGGATGAGGTCCCTTAGAAACTCAATTTGCCCCATAGCCTGCCCCTTTGGAAATTACCCCGAAAATTACCGGCGGGCATTGCGGCCTTTCTTCGATATGGAAGGTTCGGCGATATGGAAATCGAGTACGTGCATTCCCAGTGCCACCGCCGCCTTTGCGATTTTCGATTTGTCCTCCGGCTCGCACCATGCCAGAAAACATCCGCCGCCGCCAGCGCCGCAAACTTTCGGGTGTCCGCCGTTTTTTTTCATTGCGGCAAATGCCTTGCGCAAAACCGGCGTCACAACCCCTCGCCCCAGCAGTTCGCGCTGTGCGCTTTCCGCATCTATAAGTTTCCCCACGGCGCGGAACTCGCCATCCAAAAGCGCGTCCCTTACTTCCAGCGAGTTGGCGGCGATTTTTGCAAAGGCGGTTACCGCCTGTTTTTTTCCTTCCACTGCGTTTTTCATCATCTGCCAGTTCGGCACTCCGGAAATGCGCGATTCGCCGGAATAGGCCAGCACTACGCGGCGTTCTATTTCGGCCTGCGCCACATCCAGCTTTTCGTACCACTGCCCTTCCTTGGCGTTCACCACCGCGTTTACGCCGCCATTAAGCGCCGCAACATAATCCTGCACGCCGGTAGGGATGCCCAGATGCCGCGCCTCTATATTCTTTGCGGCGTCCAGCAGGGCCTCGTCCGGCATCCTCGTGCCGTTGATGGCATTGAGCGCGCGCAAAAATGCAATAAGCAGGGAGGACGAGCCGCCAAGCCCCGCGCCGGATGGGGAAAGGCAATCTACCGTAAAGTTCCAGCCTTCCGCCGGAAGGAAATCCAGTGCGCGGTGGAAGAGAGTTTTTTCCTTCTCCGGCGCGTGGGGGGAATAGCGTATTTTCGTCCGCAGGTGTTTTGCGCTTATGGCGGTTCCTTTTTTCCCGCTCTGCTCCGCCTGCACGGTGGCAAAAAGGCCTATTGCCACGTTTACGGAAACGGCGGGGGCGAACATCACCGAAAGGGGCCAGATGTCCAGCGTACCGCCAGCGATATCTATCCTTGTAGGAGCTTTTACGGTTATCATGCAGACATTATTGATTATGTGCGGCTGGTAGTCTATATTCAAAAAATAACGAAAAAACGGGCTTAGGCGGGGGCAGGATAAATGGAATCCGATTTCAGCAAATTTGGCCGCCATGCCGTAATGGATATCGGCTCGAACACCGTGCGCCTGATGGTGGCGGATGCGACCGCCAGCGGCGGGTATAAGGAGCTTCACTCATCGCAGGTAATAACCCGCCTTGGACAAAAAGCCCACGAGAACGGAGAGTTGCTGGAGGAAGCAATGGAGCGTACCATTGCCGGGGTGGAATCGCTGGTGCTGGGAGCCGCGCACCTGAAACCTTTTTGCATCTCCGCCGCCGCAACGCACGCGGCGCGAAAAGCCGCCAACGGCAAAAGGTTCGCGGAGCTTTTCCGGAAAAAACTTGGCTTCGGCCTGGAGATAATCCCTTGGGAGACGGAGGCGGCGCTCTCGCTGAGAGGGGCGGCGATGGTGGTGGGAAACGAAAAGCCCATAGTGCTGTTTGATGTAGGCGGCGGGAGTACGGAATTCATCTGCCGCGATGCCAACGGAAAAATAAGCTCCGTTGGCACCGAGCTTGGCGTGGTGCGCCTTGCCGAGACGTATATTCACCATGTGCCGCTGGCGCAAAGCGAGTACGAGGCGATGCACACCTATCTTAAGGCAGAACTTGGCATGACCGAACGGCAGCTAAACCCGGCGCGGCCTTTTACGCTGGTCGGCACGGCAGGGACAATCACCTCAATTGCGGCGATGCTTTACAACATACATCCATACAACCCGGCGCAGGTGAACAACCGGGTGTTGTTGTTGAAGGCGGTAAAGGAACTGCTGGATGGAGTGGGGAAAATGACCTTGCCCCAGCGAAGCAAAATACCGGCTTTGCAAAACGGGCGGGAAGACCTCATCATTCCCGGAATAGGTCTGACCATTGCCGCCATGGAAGCGTTCGGGGTGGATGTGGTTACGGTATCGGACGCGGGCCTGCGCGAGGGGCTTCTTCTTGCCGCCATTGAAGGGGAGATTCCATGCCAAGCCATATGAGAGCGGCGCTACTGGCTGTGGCTACCCTTTGTCTTGCTTTCGGCGACGGGCATTACTTCGCCATAAAGGAAGGGAACGAAAAATTCCGCAACAAGGATTACAAGGGTGCGCTGGAACTTTACAAAAAAGCGAACGGGCAAAAGGATTCCGCCGTATCCCGCTACGATATGGGGAACGCCCAGTACTGGCTGGGGGATTACAACGCGGCAGCGGAGGCGTATGGCGGGGCCGTAAATTCACCCGATGCCGATCTTGCGAAAAGGGCGGCGCTAAATTACGCAAACGCGAAAACCTCCCTCGCTATGGAAAAAATGGAGAAGGGGCCGGAACCCACGGCGCGGGAAGACCTGGAATCGGCTATAGCTGCGTACCGCAAAGTGTTGCTGGACGCCCCGTCAAATAACTCCGCGAAACATAACAT
>JAHFEI010000026.1 GCA_023248615.1 Nitrospinales bacterium
TATTGCTTCGCCTACATTCACTATCGTGGCTCGTTGTGCCATGGGGTACCTCCTTTATTCGTGGTTGTTTAATTGTTGGTACCCCCTTTTCTTCCATGACACAAGATTTAATACATCACCGTGCGCGATAACGGTGTTTCTCTGCCGCCAAATCCGGGCTAGAATAGTCCGCGATGGAAATAAAGTTTGAGGATATCTGGGGACAGTCCTCCGCGCTTTCCGTGCTTTCGCAGAATGTTTTGCGGGACAGGGTGGCATCGGCTTACCTGTTCAGCGGGCCTCGTGGCACCGGGAAAACAAAGTCCGCCATGGTATTCGCCCAAGCCCTGCTTTGCCAGTCCGGGGCTGTAAGGCCGTGCGGAACCTGCCGCCCGTGCAAGATGTTCGGAGCCGACAACCACCCGGATTTTGTGGACATATCCCCGGATGGCGCGATGATAAAAATAGAGCAAATGCGCGGCCTTATGGACTCCCTTTCGCTGAAGTCTTATATGGGGGGGCGGAAAGTTTGTGTGATGCATGATGCCGAGGCGATGAACCGGACTACGGCGAACGCCTTCCTGAAAACGCTGGAGGAGCCTCCGGGCGATACGGCGCTTATCCTTGTATCCTCGAACCATGCCGGGCTTTTGCCGACCATTATTTCCCGTTGCCGGGTCGTGAGGTTTGTTCCCATGGAGCCGATGGAACTGGCTCCGATGCTGGAAGAACGGTTGGGCCTAGGCAGGGACGAAGCGTTGCGGGCCGCCATGTTGGCGGAGGGATGCCCCGGAAATGCGTTGGGCGGGGGCGTGGAGAGCGTACGGGCTGTGGACGACCAGGCAATAGGCCTTATGTCCCGTATAATGGTGATGGACACGGAAGAGGTTGTAAATTTTGCTTTGGAGTGGAAAAACAGGCGCGCCGACCTGCCGGTATTGCTGGAGAGGATATCGGAGATATTGCGTATGGGGCAGGGCCGTATTTTAGGCCTTTCATCTGGTACAATGCCCGGAGCGATGGAAACGCACGGCGAGATACCTGGTGAGAGGATAATGGAGTGCTACGACCTCCTGCTGGAGGCGCGGCCCGCGCTGAGGTTCAACCCGAACGTCCAGCTTTTCCTGGAGGCGCTTATTTTTAACATGCAATCAGTTTTGGAAAAAGGATACCCAATTGGAACGCCAACTTATTGAGAATGATTTTACAGTATCTGTCCGGTTTCGCCACAATGCGCGGGCCGCAGAATTCCGTTGCAACCATCTGGAGCTTAAGGTGGGGGATTATTGCGTAGTGGACAGCGAGCGTGGAGCCGCCATAGGCGTAGTGGAGCGCGGCAGGATGAAAGCGGCGGGGCGTTCCTGCTGCCATCCGCTTAAGAATGTAATCCGTAAGGCGACGCCGCTTGACCTGGAAGTGGACAAGCGTAACGCGGAAAAGGAAAAAAAGATGTTCAGCCAAGCGCGGCATAAAATAAATGCGGCGGAATTGCGGATGAAGCTCAGCCAGGTGGAGGTGACGTTCGACGAGAAACGGGCGATTATATATTTCACCTCGGAAGACCGGGTGGATTTCAGGGATATAGTAAAAAGCCTGGCGTCCGAGATGGATGTCCGGATAGAGATGCGCCAGGTAGGTGTGCGCGATGAGGCCAAGATATTGGGAGGCTCAGGCATCTGCGGTTTCAAGCTGTGTTGCTCCTCGTTCCTCTCGGACTTTATGCCGGTCTCGATACGGATGGCGAAAGACCAAAACCTTTCGCTGAACCCCACAAAGATATCGGGTGTGTGCGGCAGGTTGATGTGTTGCCTGATGTACGAGCAGGATTTCTACAAGGAAATGCAAAAAACGGTGCCACGCACCGGTAGGACAGTGATAACCCCGGAAGGGCGGGGGAAGGTGATGGTGGCCGATTTCCTGCGTTCCCGCGTAACGGTAAACCTTGAGGCCGAGAAGGGGATAATGACTTTTGAAGCCGCCGATGTGCAGCTTGCAAACCCCCCGCAGGTGCAGGGCAAGCCAAAACAAAAACAGTGGGACAACAACCAGCAACGTCCGCAACGGCAGAATGATGGCGGCGGACAGCAACGCCCGCAACGGCAGGAAAACGCTCCTGCCCCTATCCCTGCGGCAAGTATCCCGGAAAACCGCAAAGAGGGAAATGGCCCGGAGGATGCGCCAGCGCCCGAGTAGGGTGCGGCCCGTCCGAACCTGAAGATGAAAAAATTTTACGTCACCACTCCCATATATTACGTCAACGATGTTCCGCATCTGGGACATGCCTATACCACCGTTGCCGCCGATGTGCTGGCGCGTTACTATCGCAGGGCAGGCTACGACGTGTTTTTCCGCACCGGAACCGATGAGCATGGGCAAAAGGCCGACCAGGCGGCCAAGAAGGCGGGAGAGCCTATAGAAAAGTTTGTGGAACGCCACGCGATGGTCTTCAAGGAACTTTGGAAAAAGTTGAATATCAGCTTTGACGATTTTATCCGCACTTCCGAGGAACGCCATAAAGCGTTTGTGCGAGAAAACCTGAACGCGCTAAAAGACAAGAAGCTTATCTACGCCGCCGACTACGAAGGCTGGTATTGCGTGCCGGACGAGCGGTTCTGGATGGAAAAGGATTTGAAGGACGGAAACTGCCCGGACTGTGGCCGCAAGGTAGACCAGATAAAGGAAAAGAACTATTTCTTCAAGATGGGGCAGTACCAGAAACAGTTGGTCGGCCATATCAGGGTGAACGGCAATTTCATCCTGCCCCAAAGCCGCCGCAACGAGGTTCTTGGCTTTCTGGAAAAACCGCTGGGAGACCTGTGCATATCCCGCCCAAAATCGCGCCTGCCTTGGGGCATTGAGCTTCCATTCGACAAAGATTATGTGGCGTACGTCTGGTTCGATGCGTTGCTGAACTATGCAACGGGCGACCTCCATGCCGGCGGGGATAAAACAAAATTCATCCCCTGTTGGCCCGCCGACCTGCATCTTGTCGGCAAGGACATACTTACTACCCATTCGGTATATTGGACAACCATGCTGATGGCGCTGGATCAGCCGTTGCCGGAAAAGATTTTCGCCCACGGGTGGTGGACGGTGGACGGCAAGAAGATGTCCAAATCGCTCGGCAACGTGGTGGAGCCGGGCAAGGCGGCGGATGTGGTGGGCGTAGACCAGTTCCGCTATTTCATCATGCGCGAGGTGCCGTTCGGGCTGGACGGCGATTTTACGGTGGACGCGCTCATAAGCCGGATAAACGTGGATTTGGCGAACAACCTGGGCAACCTCGTTTCGCGTGTGCTGACGATGCTGGAAAAATACAGGGATTCGCAAGTGCCACAACGGAAGAGCGTAACGGATGATGAGGATGTTGAAACGGAAAATGCCTTGGAAGCCGTTGCAAGGGAGGCGGTGGATAGATATAAACGCAATCTTGAACAGCTTGAGTTTAGCCAAGCGCTTTCAAAAATGATCGTCCTGTGCGACACGGCGAATGTTCATATTGTTCAAAGTGCGCCGTGGGAATTGGCGAAAAACCCGGCGGATGCGGCGAAGCTGGATAATGTACTGTATGATTGTGCGGAGATGGTGCGTATTATCGGGGTCATGCTGGAGCCGTTCATGCCGGAGACTGCCGAAAAATTGAAACGGATGCTTGGGCTGGACAGTTTTGGGGAGCCGAAATGGGGCGAACTGGAAGGCGGCGAGAAGATAGTCGCGGGCGAAGCGCTGTTCCCGAGACTGGACGACAAGGGAATGGCTAAAATCAGGGAGACACTCGCCCCCGCCGTGCCAAAAGATGCCGTAGCCGAAGGCGGACAGATAACGATGGATGACTTCATGAAAGTGGATTTACGCACCGGCGTGGTGCTGTCCGCCGAGCCGGTGCCGAAATCCAGGAAGCTCCTGAAACTGTTGGTGGACATCGGAACCGAGAAGCGGCAGGTGGTCGCCGGTATCGCGGAATCTTACCAGCCCGAAGTTTTGATAGGAAAACAGGTGCTGGTTGTGGCAAACTTAAAACCTGCAAAGCTTATGGGAGTCGAATCACACGGCATGTTGCTTGCCGCCAATGATGAAGGCAGGCTGGTGCTTGCCGGGACATGGGAGCATGTTAAAGGGGGATTGAAAGTAAAATGAAAACAGCCCGAATATTTGCCGCTCTTTTTGTACTGCTTGTTTCTGCCACTGCGTGGGCCGAAGAAGCCATGATAAACAACAAGGAGGCCAAGATTCGTAACGGCCCAGGCACGAATTACACCGTGCTTTGGAAGCCGCGCATGTACACCCCGCTGGAAGTGCTGGCAAAACACGGCGATTGGTGTGCCGTTCGCGATGTCGAAGGGGATGTGGGTTGGATACACGACAGCGTGCTGGCAAAAGAGCCTGCCGCCATCGTTACCGACGCCATGCTGAATGTCCACGAGTCCGCCGACTCCAATTCCAGGATTCTCTACCAGGCGCCGAAGGGCTACACGCTAAAGGCGCTGGAGGATAAGGGGGGATGGCTGAAGGTGGTAGACCCGGATGGCGAATCCGGCTGGATTTCCAAAAAAGGGATATGGACCGGCACTACCGAAGCCCAAGCCAAGGAAACGAAAGGTTCGGAATCGAAAAAAGGCGAATCGAAAAAAGAGCACAAAAAAGGCAAGAAGAAATAATGGCCCGTGGCGGAGCGTCCATCCCGGCCTGAGCGCTCCCGTTGGCTAAACTACCGGCATTTGTGGGGAAAAGCGGAAAACTAACTTGGCTACTGTTGGCGCTTGCCCTTTTGCGCTTTGCGGTAGGCGGCTCCTTTGAACTTGCCTTGGATGAGGGGTATTACTGGCTTTGGTCTAGGCACCTAAGCCTTAGTTATTACGACCACCCGCCGATGGTTGCCGTGATAATAGCCATCACCACACTGGCGGGTAGTTCGGAAATGTTTGTCCGGCTTGGCTCGGTTCTAGGCTCCGTAATCAGTTCCATTCTTATTTACCGCCTTGCCGCCAGGTTGTTTGATGAAAGGGCCGGATGGCACTCGGTATGGATTGCCAACATCACCCTGATTTTTTCCGTTGGTTCGCTCATCGTATCGCCGGATACGCCCCTTATCCCGTTTTACATTGCCGCCATGTTGCTTTTCCTTGATGCGGCTGGTAGCGGCGATGGCCCCAATGCGGCGTCCAAATGGCTGGCGACGGGGGTTGCCGTAGGTCTTGCCATGCTGAGCAAATACACTGCGGTTTTCTTTTTTCCGGGTGCGTTCCTTTTCCTGCTCCTTTCCGGTGAAAAGCGCAAATGGTTTTTCCGTCCGCATCCTTACTTGGCGGCGGTTGTCGCCGCGCTTGTATTCAGCCCGGTGATAATCTGGAACTGGCAGCACAACTGGCTTTCCTTCTCGTTCCAGGCGGGGCACGGGCTTTCGGCGCTGGAAGGGAATCCGGTGGGGCGGTTTTTGGGTTTCATCGGATTCCAGGCTGTTCTTTACTCAATAGGTATTTTCTTTTTCCTCGTTGTAGGCGCGGCGGAGTTGGTGCGCCGCTCGTTCTCGGCGGATACCGCGCCGCATCTCAGGGAATCGAGCCTGTTCCTGCTATCGTTTGCCGCCCCGACACTTTTATTCTTCAGTTTCAATTCGCTACGCGCCACGGTGGAGGGGAACTGGCCCGTCCTTGGCTTTATCCCTCTTATGGTCCAGGCGGGCGGCATGGTGGATGGGTGGCTCGCCTCGAAACGGACGCGTGGCGCATTCCTTGCCTCTTTCTGGCTGGCCGTTTTGCTGTTCGCATTTCTCCATGTGCAGGTGGTCGACCCGGTGATACCGCATCCCAAGCGGTTTGAGATATCCCGCAGGATTTATGGCTGGCAAAAGCTGGGAACCGAAATAGACGCGGAGAGGCGCTCCTTCCCCGCCGCATTCCTGGTAGCGGACAGGTTCCAAACCGGGACGCTGATGACCTATTACACCAGCCCGAACATTCCGGCCTACCAGGTCGGAAGCGATAACCTGCGGCGATATACGTTCCTGCCGCCGGTGGATACATACAAGGGGAGCAACGCGCTGTACATGGCGGAAGAGTCGCGGGACGAATCGGCACGGCTGGCGGCGCGGTTCGACAAGGTGGAGAAGGCGCGTACAATCGAGATAACAAGAAAAGGGGAACTCATCCGCCGTTTCGTGTTGTACAGGTGCTACAATTACTGTGGCGGATTGGATATTGACGGATGAAATTAAAGATACCTTTCAAAACGTGGTTCTTGTGGGCTTCAAGGGGAGCGGCAAGAGCAGGATAGGAAAGTTGCTGGCAAAAATGGCTGGCTACAAGTACATGGATATTGATACCCTCATTGAAGACGAGTGCCGGGGAAAGGGCGCACGGATTTCCGTACGCGCAATCTACAAAAAGTTTGGGCGCGACCGGTTCCTGGAGTTGGAAGCCAAGGCGCTGAAGAAGGCCGCCTTGGCGAAGGGCGCGGTGATATCGCTAGGCGGAGGTTCTCCGATGAACGAAAAGTTTGACAGGAAGGCTTTCAGAGATGCGGCGTTTGTGCATCTTGACGTCCGACCCTCCACGCTTTACGCAAGGATTGTGCGCAAAGGGATACCACCGTTTTTCGATAAAAAATCGCCTAAGAAAAGTTTCACCGCGCTCTACGCCGTGCGGGCGCCAGTGTATGCTCGTATAGCCGACATTACGGTGGATAATACGGAAAGGACGCCCGCGCATACATGCCGGGAGATATTGACCGGACTTGGAGGGAAATCGGATGGGTAATACGTTCGGAAGGTTGCTTAGGCTTACAAGCTGGGGGGAGTCGCATGGCCCGGCCATAGGCGGAGTGCTGGACGGATGCCCTGCTGGCATACCGTTATGCGAGGCGGATATGCAAAAGGAGCTGGACAGGCGCAAGCCGGGACAAAGCCCGGTCTCCACCCAACGCAAGGAGCCGGACGAAGTAAAAATCCTTTCCGGGGTATTCGAGGGCAAAACCACAGGAGCGCCCATAGGGTTTATTATCGAGAACAAGGAAAAAAATTCGGCCCACTACGATGCGATACGGGATATCTACAGGCCCGGCCACGCCGACTACACTATGGATATGAAGTACGGCCTGCGTGACCACAGGGGCGGGGGGCGCACCAGCGCCAGGGAAACCGCAGTGCGCGTGGCGGCTGGAGCCGTAGCCAGGAAGATGCTTGGCGGCGTAAAGATACTTGGGTATACCGTGCAGGTTGGCGACATCGTGATAAAAAAATTCGATGAGGCGGATATAGAGAACAATATCGTACGCGCTCCGGATTCGGAGGCGGCGGAGAGGATGGTTAAGCTTATCGAAAAAGTCCGCAAGGAAGGCGATTCCATCGGTGGAATGGTGGAAGTAGTGGCGGAGAACGTTCCGTCGGGCTTGGGTGCGCCTGTGTACGGGAAGCTGGATGCCGACCTGGCCGGGGCGATGATGGGGATTAACGCCGTAAAAGGGGTGGAGATAGGCGCCGGATTTAAATGCGCCTCCATGCGCGGGAGCCAGAATAACGATCCGATAACGGCAGAGGGCGCCACGGTGCGTTTTCGGACGAACAACGCGGGTGGAATACTTGGCGGCATATCGAACGGCGACCTTGTGGTTGTGCGGATTGCCGTAAAGCCTACCCCATCCATCCTGAGGGAACAGGATGCGATAAACAAAAATCGCGATAATGTGAAGATAAGCGTGGAAGGGCGACACGATCCGTGCATCTGCCCCCGTGTAGTGCCGGTGGCGGAAGCCATGATGGCATTGGTACTGGCCGACCACCTGCTGTTGCAAAGGTGTGCGCGCATCTAGTGCCGGAAGATGGGCCACGTTCCGGTAGTTTTGGCGTCCTCATCTCCGCGCAGGCGCGAGATACTTTACGGCTTGGGCCTCGTTTTTCGCGTGGAACATGCGGATGTAGACGAATCCGTGTTGCCGGGGGAAAGTGCGCGGCAAACGGTAGTGCGTCTTGCCGCCGGGAAGGCCGCAAAGGTCGTAGCCTTGAACCGGGATTGTGTGGTGATAGGGGCGGATACGCTGGTCACGTTGGACGGGCAGGTACTGGGAAAGCCGGACGATGCGCCGCACGCGGTGGAGATGCTCTCGTTGCTGGGCGGAAGGACTCACGAGGTCATAACCGGCGTTGCCTTCGTAAAAGCCGATGAGGGGCTGGAAGATGTCCGCTGTTGCGTTTCCACCGTGACGTTCAGGAAACTTTCACGGGAAATGATAGGCTCATACGTGGCGGGCGGAGAGCCGATAGGCAAGGCGGGCGCGTATGCAATACAGGGGGCTGGCAACATGCTCATTGAGGGCTATTCCGGTTCCTATACCAACATTGTGGGTTTGCCGGTCACGGAACTTCTTCGCTTTATCGTGAAGTTTGGCGCGGATCGGCTGGAGTGGAGGGTGGACGCATTTTAGTCATCGGACTCACCGGGGGGATAGGCGCCGGCAAATCGTCGGCGCTGAAAGTTTTTCGGCGGCTTGGCGCACACGTTATAGATGCGGACAAGCTGGCTCGCCAAGCCGTGCGACCCGGCGCCCCAGCGTGGCACGAAATACGGGAGGTGTTCGGCAAATCCGTTTTCCACAAAAACGGCAGGCTCGACAGGGGGAAACTGGCGCGTGCGGTATTCGGCAATCCCGATGCGCTTTCAAGCCTCAACGCCATAATCCATCCCCGCGTGTTCGAGGAGGAGAAAAAAGCAATAGCCATGGTTGGCGCAAAAAATAAAAATGCGGTAGTGGTGGTAGATGCCGCGCTGATGATAGAGACAGGCTCCCACCGCTGGAAGGACTTGGTGGTGGTGATGGACAGTACGCCGGAGAACCAGTTGAAACGGCTTTGCTCCGAGGGGTATACGCGGAAGGCCGCGCTGGCGCGGATAGCGTCGCAGATGCCGCTTGCGGGAAAGCTGAAGCATGCGGACTATGCCATAGAAAATAACGGCGACATGGCCTGCCTACGGAGAAACGCCTCCGCAGTGTTTGCGAAAATTTTGGAGGATAAAGGGATAATGTTGCGTGGTAGCGTAAAAAAGGCGTGATAATTAGCCTATGGGGCGGATTATAGGTAGAATGTCCCCTAGGAATTAAATATGAAATTAGAAATAGGCCATGCTTGCAGTGAACCGATGGTGCAGGATTTCCTTGCGCAGATAGGGTCTGTTTTCGGCGTTGGGCTGGAAATAGAGAGCGACAAAAAGGGCGGGGTGTACCGCAACTTTTCCGATGGGAAAACCGCGAACCTTCCGTTGTTCTCTTCATCGCTTTTGTTTGGGTCGGAGCAGGATGCGCGGCTGAACATCTACCATGACAACTTGGCGCAGGACAAGTTGGTCGTCATCGAGCGTTTGGTGCGCGAAAAACTGTCGGACTATGCCGATAGCCAGAGCCTTACGCACGAGCTTTTGGCGAACTATGACAAGCTGAACATCTACCGCAGTTTGGCCGAGCAGATAATCCAGCCGCAGAGCTCGGCGGAAGCCTATGAAATGCTACTAAAGGGGTTGGAAATACTTCTTGGCTCCGGCAAATGCGGTATCTTCGCCCTTACGAAGGGCGATGGTGAGGTGGAGCTTATTGCCCGCCGTGAAAGGGGGGTGAATTCCCAAGCGCAGGGAATGAGGTTCGACATAAAAGGTTCGATGTTTGAAAAGGTGGCCCAGGATTTGCACTCCAGCCTGTCTTCGGAGCCTGCGTCCCAGACATTGAAGTCTGTCGGAGGCGAGGGGGCGGATATCCGCATGGAGGGGCCTTTTATGGCGGCGCCCCTGCTTTACCGGAAGCCAGCTACGCCGCCGGTGTTGGTGGGGTTCCTGTTCGCCTACGAGCCGATGGCGGGGGATTTTACCTCGGTAGACCTGCATGCAATTTCCACCGTCTCCTCCCTTGTATCCATAGCCATGAGACACTTTGAGGCATTGGAGACGGCGCGCGCGGCCACCTTCGAGATGGATACGATGCTCAAGGATTTGATGTATACCTTCGAGACGTTGCAACAGCAGTCCGCGCTTATCGAGCAGGTTAACAGGATAAGCGTGCGGATAAACTCCACCTTGGATTTGGATATGATATTCAATTCCATCGCGGACTATACCCGTAGCCTTTTGAACAGCGAGGGCGCGTTGGTGACCGTTATGGGTGGGCAGGGGAGGGTCTCTTTCCCCGGCGTGGCCGGCATAAGCCGCGAGAAATTGCCGAGAACCGTGATTGTGGACAAGGAGTGCATCCTCTCGCTTATTTTCAACAGCGCAAAGCCGATAATCGACAACAAGTATAACCCGGAAAATTGCCTCATGGGCTTCTCGTTGCCGATGCCGATATCCAATTTCATAACATATCCAATAGAGAGCAGGGGAAAGATAGCCGCCGTTATCATGGTGTTCAATAAGAAGGACAAGGAGGAATTTGGCGGCCCGGACACCGATTTTCTGAGGGCTCTTGCCTACCAGGCCACTACGGCTATCGATAACGCGCGCCTGCTTAGCAACTTGAAACAGACGCAGTTTACGATGATGGCGAAGCTTTCGGAGCTTGCCGAAAAAAGGGATCCGGAGACCGGCGAACACCTCCTGAGGATGCAGAAGTATACGCGCATAATTGCGCATGAGTTGGCAAAAACCCCGAAGTACGAGAAGTCCGTGGACGAGCAATTTATCAACGAGGCGTATGCCGCCGCGCCCCTGCACGACATAGGCAAGGTAGCGATAGCCGACAGCATACTGCTGAAGCGCGGCAAGCTGACAGGGGAAGAATTTGAGGTAATGAAGACCCACGCCTCCGTGGGAGAGATGATATTGAGGGGGCCGGACTACCTGAAGGTGGCGTGCGAAATTGCAGGTTCCCACCACGAAAAGTTTGATGGCACCGGATACCCACACGGCTTGAAGGGCAACGATATCCCGTTGGCGGCGAGGATTGTGGCGGTAGCGGACGTTTACGATGCGCTTACCTCGCGCCGCGTTTATAAGGAGGACATGTCGCACGAACTTTCCATGGATATTATCCAAAAGGGGGTCGGCGCACATTTTGATCCGGATGTCGTGGCCGCCCTTAATGCGGGCATCAATGAAATACTTACTATTAAAAACCTGATACGCTAGCTCCGCCTCGTTTGCGGATAACCGAGCAAGGATACGTTCCCGATTTCCGGGCCATGTATGCGCTATGCGGTGGGCTTGGCGAAGTACGCGGCTATTTCTTCTGCAAGAGCTTCGATGGTAAATTGCGCAGGTTCCACCGCCACGTCGAACCCGAACTTACGGGCAGTTTCCGAGGTAATGGGGCCTATGGACGCCGCCTTTACCCTGGAAATTATTTCTTTCAGTTCGTCCGGCTGGAACATTTCCGCAAAGTTGGATACGGTAGATGACGATGCGAATGTAACCATGTCAATCTTCCCTTCGCGCACCATAGCCAGCACTTCGTCTTTCTTCGTTTTGGGGCGTATCGTGCGGTATGCGGCGACAACATCCACCAGTGCTCCCCTTTTTTGCAGTTCATCCGGCAATATTTCCCTGGCCTCCTTGGCGCGCGGGATGAGTATCTTTTTTCCTTTCACGTCGCCGATTGCGGCCAGTATCCCCTCTGCGCGGAATTCTTCCGGCACCAGCAGGACCCGCATCCCCAGCGCTTCCACCGCTTGGGCGGTTTTCGAGCCGATGGCACAAATTTTCGGGCCTGCGAGGTCGCGGATGTCCCTGCCGGTTTCTTTGAGCCGTTGAAGCAGGTAGCCCACGCCGTTGGCCGACGTGAAAATCATCCAGTCGTATGAGGCCATGCGGGAGACGGCCCCGTCCAGCGCATCCCAGCTTTCTGGAGCCACCGTTTCGATGGTTGGGAATTCAATAGGAGTCGCGCCCAGCTCTTCCAGTTTTCCGGAGAAGCCGCTGGCCTGCGCCCGCGCCCGAGTGACGATAATCCGCTTGCCATAGAGCGGGCGGTTTTCAAACCAGTTCAGCTTTTTGCGCAAGTTCACCACCTCGCCTACGACAATGAGTGTGGGCGGAGCCACTTTTCCCCGCGCCGCCACCTCGGCGATTGTATCCAGCGTTCCCACCCATGTTTGTTGGTCTGGCGTGGTTCCCCATCGGACCAGCGCTACGGGGGTTTTCGGATCGCGCCCATTCTTGATAAGATTTTTTGAAATCATCGGCAGGTTCTTCACGCCCATGTAAAAAACAAGGGTGCCTATGCCTGTCGCAATCTTGTCCCAGTGGATTGCCGTATCGTCTTTGGTGGGGTCTTCGTGGCCTGTTATAAACGCCATGGTGGAGGTGCATGAGCGGTGTGTAATAGGTATCCCGGCATACGCCGGACCCGCCACTCCCGAAGTGACGCCCGGCACCACTTCGAATTGGGCGCCGGATTCGATAATCTCTTCCGCTTCTTCGCCGCCCCGACCAAATACATAAGGGTCGCCACCTTTCAGGCGGGCAATATGTTTGCCATCTTTTGCTTTTTGGATGAGGAGCTGGTTTATCTGGTCTTGGGGTAACGTGTGGTCGCCGCCTTTTTTCCCGACGTAAATTATCTCGGCATCGGGCCTGGCAAATTCCAGCAGGCGCGGGTTGGCCAGATAGTCGTACACTATCGTGTCGCATGTCCTTATCAGTTCCATGGCGCGCACGGTAACAAGCCCCATATCGCCGGGGCCGGCGCCGATAAGATAAACTTTTCCCTGTTTCATGAGTTGCAAGTATACAATCATTTTCGGCAATAAATGAAGCTTAAACTGGCGTGCCGGAAGAGGAATTTGCGGCACCGGAGCCAGCCAAAAAAGGGGGCGCCTGCGGTTTGTGGCGCCGGTGATGGTTGACTTGGGCTACCGCGCCTTCTATTCTAATTCGCAAACTGTCATGTGGGGGATATTATGGGCGGCGATACGGAAAGGGAATTACTCAAGCTTTTGGAAGATGCGCTGGGGCGCGAGCGTTCCGCCGAAGACCTTTACCGCGTGGGCGCCCAACTGGCCACAAGGCCGGAAGTGAAGGAGATGTTCCTTAAGCTTGCCGAAGAGGAAAAAAAACACGAAGAAATATTGCGGCTGGAGTACCACGCCATTAAAAAACGTTTAGGGTTGAAAATTTTGCGCGATGAGCCGTAAAGACACGGCTATTGCGGGGGCATCCGCCCGCAGAGTTAAAAATGCCGCATCGGCGGGAGAAGCTGTTGTCCGGGCAAACCGTTCGTAGGTTTTTTCTGCCGCTTGCGCTGGTGGCGTTTATGCTGGCGTGTTCTACCACCTCGCCAGAGAAAGTACTTCGCCATCCGGCGAGCCAGATGGATAAAAATGTCT
>JAHFEI010000027.1:0-7086 GCA_023248615.1 Nitrospinales bacterium
TGCGTGAAGGCGGTCGCTTGAAAAAGCTTAATTTATGCTAAAACTCCCAGAAACTGATAAAGTAAAAAAGCGGTCAATTAACGTGCTCTTAAACCGGACATTTCTATGTGCTCGCAACACCAAAAGGCGAAACGGGGAAGGCTGGCGAAACCGGGTGGTCGCCATAAATTAAAAAAGGCCGGGAATGCCCAGTTTGAACACTCCCGACCCCAGGCTAGATAGCCATCAGCAAAACTAAGTCGCTCGCCCGTCTATAGACCGGAACATCTCCGGATTTCGGGCCTTTTTTATTTAGTTACTTTTTCTTTTTTGCTGATTTTTTCTTGGCGGTTTTCTTTGCCGCTGCTTTTTTCTTGGCTGCCATTGTAATAGTCCTCCTTTCTTATTGGATTTTTAGTTAACAAGATGTCCAAGCATCCCCACGTAACTACTTAATTCCTATATCGAGCTGTTTCTCTTCGTATTTTTTTAAAAGTTGCTCCACTGCAGACCTAAAAAGCACCGCCTTCGTTACTTGCAGTTCCTTCGCTATCTTGTTAAGCATCTGCACTTGGTCTTCGTAAAGATGCGTTGTAACCGGGACTTTTTTTTTGGTGGCATTTGCTGTTGGCATTTTGTTTTAGTCTTCCATCAACAATATTTTTAAATAACTTTATTTACTTAAATTCCATTCAAACTAACTTCTAAATATTTAAGCTAGGACAATATTTACACATATTCTTGTCTACGTCAAGAATAAATTTAAATATATTTTAACCCGGAAAATGCAGTTGAAATTGCGCGATGGCTTTAGCCTGTAGGAGGAGCGGAATTGAAAATATACTCCCGTGCCGGAAATGGCCCAAAGGCCATTGTTGCGCCCGGTGGGCGCAAGGCAAGCTGAAGCATGCCGCTACCAATCAAATGTAAAGAAGCGTTGGAGACACTACAATAGCGGCTACGCAACCGGCAATACCGCCAACCGCGCAAACGCCGCCGCTTGTCATTTTCAAACAACGGGACACCATGGTACCGCCTTTCACGCGCCGGAGTTATGCTGAATTTTTCACGCCGAATTTTCCGGGGCACATCAGTTTAAACTTTTCCCATAGGGAGGCGGAAGATGGATTCGCGGAGTTTACATTGGGTGGAACGAATGTGCTTACCATTATAATGCGTTGTCATCGTGAGGCCGAATCGGTCTCGAACCGATACGCAACAAAATTTCCGGGTTTTATTGACTATCGTGGACGTGAGGGATTAGAATACGGGTAGGAGATTCTCGCATAGTTATATCGGAGGGCTATTGCAGTGATGAAATTTGAGGTGAGGAAAGCCGGTGACGTCACCCGTTTGATCCTCAATGGAAGCCTTTCCGGCAAAGAGCTTTCCGGAATTGGCGATACCATCAAACGCGAGATTGACAATTCGGCAAGTTCAAAAATCATAATAGACCTTTCAAACGTGAGCATGATTGATTCCGCCGTAATCGGTTTTTTGATTATCATCTACAAAACCGTCACTTTGCGAAGGGGAACTATTGCGTTTATAAACCCTAACGCGAGCGTAAAAAATACGCTCCACAACCTCGGCCTTACCAGAGTGTTTAAGCTCTACGAAAGCGAAGATGCGGCGATAAAAGCTATTTGAGCCGCTGGTACAATACCTTACCCGGCAAAACAACGCTCCAACATCCGGCTCGTACACCCAATTAGAATCACAGAAAGTTGCACTTTCCCCCAAAAGATTACCTTTTAGGGGTATATCTTTTGGGGGGGGTACGTGGGTTACAATATGCTGACGATGCATTGGGTGGTGCGTTAATAGGGGAGATTTTCAGGATGATGAAATTCGACGTGAGAAAAACTGGCGGAATAACGCTCCTGGCCCTTAGGGGGAAACTTTCTTTTAACGACCTCTCCAGTAGTGAGCTTTCCAAAATCGGCGAGACAATCAAACTTGAAATCAGCCATGCAGAAAACTCGAAAGTCGTAATAGACCTTTCAAACGTGAGCATGATAGATTCTTCCGTAATCGGCTTTCTAATCGTAATCTACAAGCATGTCGTCTTGCGCAATGGCTCCATCGCATTTGTCCGCCCCAACGAGGACATAATGGATGCGTTCCACAACCTGGGCCTTGCCAGGGTGTTTAAATTCTACGAAAGCGAAGACACCGCCACACTGGCAATGCAATGAGCAGTTCCCCCTATTCGGTAGGAGACCTTTGCATAACCCCCATTTCTGACATTGAGATAAACATAAATAATGGAGCATGCCCCAATGGATGTCATGCCGGACTTGATCTGGCATCCAATTCCTTTGGAAATATAAGGACTTGGATTCCGGCTCGCGCTTCGCTCGGCCGGAATGACACCGTTTTGTATCGTACGAAAAATGGTCATGCAAAGGTCTCATTCGGTAGAGGGAGCTATAGCGGATTGATGCGGATACCGCTTGTTGGAAAGTAAGTACTTATGCGTATTTACAAAAAAACATCCTCCCATCACAATCAACAGGGATATATGGTTTAATGGGTAGCAAGCCTATAATGTGACCATCGGTGCAAATACATTTGAAGGGTAGCCGCAATGATGAATTATGAGATAAAAGAGTCAGGCGACACTACAATAGTCGCCTTTAGCGGCAACATCTTTTTCAACCACCTTTTATCGTCTCGTGAGGCGATTTACAAAGAGATTACCGGATTGGCAAGCCCGATAATCTTGGTAGACCTTTCAGATGTCCCCATGATAGATTCCACCGGGGTCGGCTTCCTTATATACATCTACAAATCCGTAAAATCGCGGAACGGGACTATTGCGTTCATCAACCCCAACGAAAATTTAATAGGGGTATTCGGAGCGCTGGGGCTAAACAAGGTATTCGCCATCCATGAAACCACGGATGCCGCGATGAAAGCCCAGCGAGCCGGGAAGTAGTAATGCCACGGAAACCAGCGTGCATAGATAAGCACAGGAGCAAGAAGCATCTCAACTGCAACGAGTGCTCCGACAATCTCAGCTTTACGTTAACCAGTCTGGAGCAGATAGACGAAGTTTCGCAAGCGATTATCGACAAAACCGCCGAATTCCCCGAATGGAAACCGTACTATGCAAAGCTGGTGTACACCGTAACCTTGGCCCTCCACGAAGCATGCATGAACGCCGTGGAACACGGCATACTGGGGCTGGGCAAGCAAAGAAAAAACCAGTTGCTGGCGGAACTGGAAGAAAAATATATGCCATACATGGAAGCGGAGTGGAAAAAGAAAAATATCGGCGTGCATATAAGCGTATGCCTGAATGCCGAGAGGGCGCTTATCGGCGTACATGACGATGGAAGCGGATTCGATTTTTCGCAAGCCGGGAAGCCGCCCATTGATGACAACGAACTTCTGGGGCCGTCCGGCAGGGGGCTGATGATGATGGGGGGGATGGGGATAAAACTCCATTGGAACCAAAACGGCAACACCGTGCTGTGTGCGCTACACCGCCCGGATTTGGAAGAAATATGCTAGAATCCCGCCGTACGAGAACCACAGGCTCAAGCAACACCATGACGTTTTTTACACCAAAGCAACCTTGGAGCGGCAAATGTATTTGAAGTGGGACGACAGGTACAGCGTCGGCATTGAGACGTTTGACCACCAGCACAAGCAACTCTTCGAGATAATCAACACGCTCTTCACCTACATCAAGGCGAGAAATATACTGAAAGCGGCCAGCAAGGGCGCGGTGAACAAGAAACCGCTGGAAGAGACGCTTAACGAACTGCTGAATTACACGAAAATACATTTCAATGCCGAGGAGCTTGAAATGCTATCCCACGGCTATCCGGGCTACGAGAAACACAAGAAGGAACACGATGAGTTTGCCAGCAGGGTTGCCGATTTTATCCTGCGGGTTAATAGGGGCGAAGCTGTGCTGACGGCAGAGGTGCTTAATTCGCTGGTGAACTGGCTAGACCACCATATGTACGGGACGGATAAGCTGTACAGCCCGTTCCTTACCAGCAAGGGAGTGAAGTAGCGCGTGCGCAACAAGCCCACCGGTCGCAACAGGCACTTCACAAGCCTTTGATAGTTTTTATCTGAAGGCGCGTTATGTAAGCCATTCTTGGGGGAATTGGAAAAATAAGTTCGCCCGCCAAAGTCAGTTCCTGCCCCCAGTTTAGTGCCAACAAAAGTGTATCGAAATGCATAACCTTTTTAGGGCACATAGAAAACTACTAGAAATAGTTATTGCACTATACCCCCCCCATACTAAAGTACTAATTCGCAGAAGTGCGGAGCATCCTGTGGAGTCCGATTTAATCCGTCCGACATTGTTGTAGGAATAATGGGGCCTTCTTCTTGCCTCCTGTGTCGGTGGCGGGGGAAGAGGCCGATGTCTGCGGAATGAAGAGGGAGTAAGGATAACATGGCAAATCCATTAGGGGACTACGATTACATTCTGTTACTGGAACTATCTATTGACGGGCATCATTTCATCACGGATGCGTGCAACTCCGCTTTGGAAAAACACGGATATGCCAGGGAGGAATTAATCGGCCAACCAATTTCCAAGCTACTTACCGATGAGGCGAAAAAAAGTGCCGGAAAAAATGGAGCGCTTATAAAATCCGGGAAGCCTGTCCGGTTTGAAACGACCCATCTGCGTAAAGACGGCACGACATTCAATGTTGAAGTAAACGCTAAAATGGTTCCAATGGGCGGCAGGCTTGTAATTCTCACACTGGAGCGTGAGATGGCAGGTGAAGTTTAGCGGAAACGCTGGGCATTAACCCTATGCTCTCCATTACCGCATAAGGCGAAAGTGACACTATGAAATATACATTGCAAAAACTTGATGGGATTACGTTGTGGACGCTTAATGGGAACCTTGTATATAGCGCCATCGGTGATTTGCAAATGGACGCCAGGAAGGAGCTTGGGCAACCCCACTCCACCAAAGTGATAATGGACATTTCTGAAGTTGGTTTGATTGATTCGACCGGAATGGGTTTACTTGTTTCCAGCCACAAGTTGGTGCGTTCCCGCAATGGCGCTTTTTGCCTGGTAAACCCGCCTGAAGTGGTGAGAAAGGAAATGGCCCCATTGGGACTTCTCAAAATATTTACAATTTACGCGACACTGGAAAACGCCATGGAGGCCATGCGTAGCTCCTGAACGACTTGGAAATAGTTAGCGCTCCCTAAACCGGATTGCGGCGAAGCGGGATCAGCAGTAGAGTTCGGCGAGGATTTTATCGGCTCCGGCGCGTAGCAGTTTTTCCGCCAGGGCGGTTCCCATCTCCTCTCCTTTTGCGGGTTCGCAGGAGGCTTCTTCCTTAAAGTAGCGTTTGCCTTCCAAGTCGCAAACAAGCCCTTCCATCCGCAACACGCCATCCACGAGAATGCAATGTCCCGCTATAGGCACCTGGCACCCGCCGCCAAGCTTGCGCAAAAAGGCCCGCTCCGCCTCTACGCACCATGCGCTTGGCTGGTGGTGCAACGTGGTATGGGCAAGCTCCTGCACCACCGGGTCGTTTGTGCGGGTTTCTATGGCAAGCGCGCCCTGCCCTACGGATGGCAGGCAAACGGATAGCGCCAGCATTTCCGTGATATCTTTTTCGTACCCCAGCCGTATCATCCCGGCGGCGGCGAGTATTACCGCATCGAGCTTTTCGGTTTCCATCTTTTTCATCCGGCTTTGCACGTTGCCGCGTATGTCCACTATAACGAGGTCGGGCCGTGCCCGCTTCAACTGCGAGCGGCGGCGGAGCGAACTGGTGCCAACACGCGCATTTTGCGGCAAGCTGGCAAAAGGCACGCCCCGGCTTACCAGCACGTCGTACGGGCTTTCCCGCTCGGTGATTATTTTCACTTCCAGCCCTGCCGGCACCTGCGTAGGCACGTCTTTCATGCTGTGCACCGCGATATCCACTTCGTTGCGCAAAAGCGCCTCTTCTATCTCTTTGGTGAAAAGCCCCTTGCCGCCGACTTTTGCCAGCGGCACATCCAGTATCTTGTCGCCGGACGTTTTTATCTTCACCAGTTCCACCGATTCCACGCGCCCGGTTTTCAGCAGTTCCGCCTTTACCCACTCCGCCTGCCACAACGCCAGCGGCGAGGAGCGGGTTCCGATTTTAAGTTTTAGCGCCAAGTAATTTTATTCCAGGTTGAAAAGGCTTTTTGCCAGCTCGGTGATGGAGCGGCGGTGGTGTTCGTCGTGTTGTGGGCCGGATTGCCGTTTCAGGTGCAATGTGGGGTCGTGCAGGATTTTATTTATCATGGATGCCGCCATGACCTCAATGGCCTGCTTTTCATTCTGGTCTAGTTCCAGCTTCGAGAAAGTCTTTTGAAGCTCGCGCTCCATTATCTCTTCCGCCTTTTTGCGGATTGCGACAATCATCGGCTCCATTTCAAGCCGTTCCAGCCAGGCGCTGAAGCGCGTAACCTCATCGCGTATCATGAACATCGCCTTTTCGGCCTCTTTTTCCCGCTCCGAGCGGTTGGAGGCCACAACTTTTGCAAGGTCGTCTATGTCGTACAAAAATACGTTCGGGATTTCGTTAATGGACGGCTCAATGTCGCGTGGCACGGCGATATCTATGAAGAATACCGGCTTGCCGCCGCGGTGGCGTACCGCTTTTTCCACCGCTTCCCGCTTGATGACGTAGTGCGGGGCGGCTGTGGAGCTTATCACTATGTCGGCTTCCGCCAGTTCGTCCGTGAATTTGTCGAATTCCACCGCGCTACCGCCAAGCTTGCGGGCTAGGCCAGCCGCACGGTCGTAGTTGTGGTTAGCCACTAGGATGGTTTTTACCCCTTGGTGTACCAAGTGCTTCCCGGCCAGCTCTATCATCTCACCCGCGCCTATCAACAGGACGGTGCGCCCCTCTAGGTGGCCGAAAATCTTTTCGGCCAGCTCCACTGCGGCATAGGAGATGGATACGGCATTCTCGGCTATGGACGTTTCGGTGCGGACACGCTTCGCCACAAAAAACGCTTTTTCAAAAAGCTGGTTCAGTATCCGCCCGGTGGCTTTTACCTTGCGCGCACTTTGGTAGGCGTCTTTCACCTGGCCGAGTATTTGCGGCTCGCCCACCACCATCGAATCAAGCGA
>JAHFEI010000027.1:7096-13249 GCA_023248615.1 Nitrospinales bacterium
TTCCACCGCCTCTTCGTACATGTAAACGTAGAAATACGGCTCCAACGCCCCGGCCTCTATCTCGTGGTAACGGTACAGGAAGTTTTTAAGGGCCTGTATCCCCTGCTCGGCATTGTCCACATGGGCGTATATTTCCACCCTGTTGCAGGTGGAAAGGATTACCTTCTCGCTTATCTCCGGCATCCGCTCGAAGATTTCCTGCGCGGCATCCTGAAGCTGTTTTTGGCTGAATGCCAGTTTTTCACGCACCTCCACCGGCGCGGTATTGTGGTTAAGACCAAGTATAACTAAAGCCATCCGGCTATTTTACCCTGCACGGTGGATATCTCCAAACTTCTAAAATGATTTTATTTTTCGGGACCCCTGCCTCCTCCGTGGGGCGAAAACATGCCAGCCGCCGGGAACCTGCCCCGTAATTCCAATTGTTGCGAGCAAAAAAAACTACCAGAAATAGAATTTTGCTGGTAGCATTGGTACGACTTGGAGGAGAGGGAGCCGAGCCTATGCGCCAAGGGTCGATGGGTGAGGTTAAAATTTAACCGAAGGAGTGGTGATTTGGTGAGTATTACAACCCGATTCGATAGCGTAACTGGCGGTAGCGGCCTACCCGGGAGCTTGGGAAGCCCGCTGGATACCGCCGGAATTACGGCTGTCCCGGTAGACCGGGTTTTTCGGGTTGACAGGTAGTTATTTACTTTGGTAGACTGGCAACGTTTATTAAAACTTTGGGAAGTGTATGTTGTGGGGAGGTTAACCCTCGCTTGCGCCGCATCCCGGGGGAGGTTAATGGGAAGAGGGATTGCTAGAATTAGATGATGATGTAATAAAAAATCTAAGATGCAAGGAGGTGGTTAATGCCCATTGGCTAGTGCATAGCTGGCTGTCCTAAGGGTAGAAAAAACACAGGTTCTAAATAGTAGCCCCTAGAGGGTTTGAGTTTTTTATATGAACTATTAGCGGAGGTTTGGTAAATGAAAAAGTTTTTAACAATGTTTTTGATAGCGGCCGTCGCTCTCGTGAGCGGACTGTTCGCACCCAAGAGCGCGGAAGCGATTCCGGCTTTTGCACGGCAGATGCAGGTTCCCTGTTTCTCCTGCCACTACCAGTACATTCCTAAACTGAATGCGTTTGGCCGCGAGTTTTTGCTCGGCGGTTACTCGCAGGCGGCACAGGAGCTGATTTCCGATGGCGAACATCTCTCCATCCCGCCGGTTCTTAACGCGGCATTCGTTGCGAAGTTCCGCTACTGGCAGGACACCAACTACCCGGCATCTACCGGCGCCAAGATTGGTAAGGAACGCGGCGTTCTCCGCCTGCCGGACGAAGCGTCCTTGTTGGTCGGCGGTCGTGTAGGCGAGAACATGGGCGCATTGGTTGAATTCCCGATGGACGCCACCTCTGGCACACAGAAGTTCGTATACTCCAAAGATTTCGGCGGAGTACGCGGCGGTTTGACTGCATACGGTACGGGCGGCGGCAACGCGGCAAACAGCATGGAACTTTTCAACACTGGTGCGGTTACTACCCGCAAACAGTTTGAAAACCGCAATGCAACTTCGGCATTGCAGGCGACTGGCGGCCCTTCCGCTGAAGGCGCGGCTTCCGGCATCCACGTATTCGCAGGTTCCGACCTGTTCTTCGCAAACCTTGGTCTCTGGGGTCCGGCAAAAGCAATCGGTAGCGATACTATCGACACCGGCTTGGGCGGTCTTTCCACTTACTACCGCCTAGCGGTTACCCCGAAGGTTGCAGATGGCGTTGACCTGATGGTCGGTATCATAGGCGCCGCAGGCAAAACCACCCTTGGCGTGGCATCAACTGCAACTGCGTTGGCAACCACGAAGGATATCAAGACAGACTCCATGGCTATCGACTTCCAGGTGCAGACCGAAGTTGCAGGCATGAGCCTTGAAGTAACCGGCGCATACATCACCGTTAAGGGTGAGAGCGATGCAAATGCGGCATGGAATACTGGCTCTAATGACCAAAAGGGTATGGACGTTAAGGCATCCCTTGGCTTGAGCAAGTCGGCAGGTGTGAAGTTTGCCTACCTGGCGCTTGATAGCGGCGCGGCGACTGCGAACACCAAATCCGCCTTCACCTTGGGCGGCTGGTACGACCTGGCGCAGAACGTAGGCCTCCATCTTGAATACTCCATGTGGAGTGGCGATGCACGCACCCAGGACAACAACTTGGTCCTGCTGTTTGAATTCGCATTCTAATTTAGCCTAACGGCAGATACTCAAGGGGTTCGGGATTCTCCCGAACCCCTTTTTTTTTATTCCCCCCCCCTAATTGGTAGGTACAGGATTCATCCTGTAGTTGCGCCCTTATGGGCGCAAGACAGACTAAACCTCGATTCCGAAGTTGAGCAATGCCAAAACCAAAAAGCCCTTAAAAATAAGAGGCTTTCGATGAATGCCTTCAGCACCATTTTCAACTTCGGAGAAGTTGGGAGTAGGTGCGATATTGCATTGAATCTAAAGGTGTTATTTTGGCCGTTTTTTTAAAAACCAATCAACTTCGGAATCGAGGCTAAAGTCCGTCACCACCGGAGAACACACACTTTCGATGGAGGCGTGCCTACCAGCTTCTAATAAAATCAGGGCTATCCAAAAGCCAAGGATACCCCTCCGGCTTTTTGGCGAGTCCGGCTTTAACCTCGATTCCGAAGTTAAAATTACTTTCCCCTCCTTCGCAAGGAGGGGATGAAGGGGAGGTTCCTCAACCCCACCTGCGCCTCCCCTTTCAAGGGGAGGAAATTAATTTTGATATCAGCCCTGTACCAAATTATTCTTTTGAAAATATCCAAATCAGGCATATTTATAAATTGTTTTGGGGTATTTTGAATTCCTGTCTTCGGAATCGAGGATAATAACCCCCCTCTGTGGAAAGCAAAGGGCGGAGCATCATGTGAACATGATCCTGCATCACAACCGCTATAGAAAGTTCGTATTTCTTATTATTGTTATGGAGGATTGCGTTTGCCACTATTGTTCGCGCATCCGGCGGCAGTTCAAATCTCCTTGTGCGAAAGGTGACAAAATACCACGAACCGCTTACCTGCCAGTGCGGAAGTTTCCGGTGGGTTATATGTAAATTTTTGCCGGTAATTTTGGGACGTCCCATAAGCAAATGCTAACACATGCACAAAATGGGATTGGAGTATTGTTACCGGGTCTGGTAGGATTGCGCCAGCGATGGATGGTAAAAGACTTTCTCGTACATCCATGTTAAGGGCGGGCCAACTACTGGCCTTTCCTGTGGGGCAACTTACATAATTGTGTTTTATCGGAAGATATTTTTGGGAGTTTTTCGTATGAAAAGATTGGTTGCTCTCGTTTTGGTTTTCTCTGCGGTGTTTGTTCCGGCGGCCAATGCGCTACCGCTTGCCGATTTCGACGTTTCCGTAGGCATGGCAAGGCCTGCGCCATCGGGCGACTTTAAATACGGCTCCGGTTCCACCATCACAACCATGAACCTGAAAGATACGCTAAACATGGATACCGGCTCCAGCACCATCCTGCGGCTGGACGTAAAACACGCCATCCCCATTTTGCCTAACATCTATATCCACCACCTCCCCATCAAGGTGGAAGGCGCCAAAGACCTGGCCTCCAGCGTCACTTTCGGCACGCAAACATTCTCGGCAACTACAAGAGTGACTTCGGTGCTGGATATGGGGCAGGACGATGTGGGACTTTATTACAGCATTCCGCTGGTCAAGTCGCTTACCGTCAACATGCTCGAATTGAAGGCGGGCCTTAACGTGAGGGTTATGAACTTCAAGGCATCGCTTGCCAGCGCCTTGCCCGCCAAGTCCGAAGAAAAAAGTTTCACCGCTCCCATCCCGATGCTCTACCTTGGGCTGGACCTTAACCCGATAGACCTTTTTTCCATCAATGCCGAAGTCAAGACCCTCAGCGTGGGCGGCAACGGCATTACCGATTATGCGGCGGAGCTAAGGATAAAACCGCTACGCATACTTTACATCGGCGTAGGTTACGCTTCCGAGACCATAAAGATAGATTCGAACGACATCAACGCCAACATAAGTTTCGCCGAGCCTTATGTTGTGGTGGGGGCACAGTTCTAGGCCAGAAGAATACCTGCCGGGCAACAAAGCGCCCTTACAAATCCGGCAGGTTGATTACCATGTTTCTCGGTTCGGTCATTTCCTCTATCGCCCAGCGCAGGCCTTCGCGCCCCAGCCCGGAGTTTTTTACGCCGCCGTATGGCATATGATCCATGCGGAAGGTCGGAACGTTCCCGATGTTCACGCCGCCTACATCCAGCGTCTCCCACGCCATGAAAGCTATTTTAAGGTCGTTGGTAAAAATGCCCGCCTGCAATCCGAAATCGGAGCCGTTCACGGCGGTAAGCGCGTCTTCTATCCGCCCGTAGGGGGTTAGCGTAACCACCGGGCCGAACAGTTCCATGCAGTTCACTTTCATCCGCGCTGTCGTGTTTTCCAGCACGGCGGGAGCCATCACGGAGCCGTTTACATCGCCGCCGCACAGGAGCTTCGCGCCATCCGCTACCGCTTCCTTTATCCACTCTTCAATCCTATGCACATCCCGTAGCGATATAAGCGGGCCAACCGCCGTGGTTTCATCCATCGGATTGCCCGTTTTAAGGGCGACCACTTTTTTAAGGAAAATCGCCTTAAAGGATTCGTACACCGTTTCCTGCACGAAGATGCGCTGTACCGATATGCATGTCTGCCCGGCGTAGCCAAAGCCGCCCGCCGTTATCCGTTCTGCCGCGTATTCCAGGTTTGCGTCGCTATGCACTATCGCCCCGGCATTCCCGCCCAGCTCCAGCGTCACTTTCTTTTTGCCCGCCTTGTTTTTCAGCCGCCACCCCACAGCGGAACTGCCAGTGAACGATAGCATCTTAAACCGTTCGTCCGCCGCCATCCGCTCCGCGATACCATTGGTGGTGGGAATGGCGGAAAAAGCCTTTACGGGCCAGCCGGAGTTTTTAATTATCTCGCCTAGCAAAAGCGCGGTTAAAGGGGCTTGCGGAGCGGGTTTCATTACAATAGGGTTTCCGGCGGCGATGGCGGGGGCGACCTTGTGCGCCACAAGGTTTAGCGGAAAGTTGAACGGCGTTATCCCCAAAACGGGGCCGATGGGAAACCGTTTTACGAAGCAGGTATGCCCTTTGCCCAGCGGGTGGATATCGAGCGGGATTATTTCCCCCGCAGGCCGCTTTGCCTCTTCCGCCGCGTACTGGAATGTGAAGACCGAGCGTTGCACCTCCTGCCGCGCATTCAGCAATGGTTTTCCCGCTTCCAGCGTTATCATCTGCGCCATCTCTTCCGCACGTTGCGCAATGCCGCTGGCGATGTTTTGCAAAACCGTTGCGCGATCCATCGGCGGCATTTTGCGGGTATCGGCAAAAGATGCGGCGGCGCAGGCTATAGCCTCTTCGGCCTCCGCCTCCCCGGCAAGGCAGGTTGCGCCTACCACCGTTTGGTCGTACGGGTTTTTTACCTGCACCTCTTCGGAGGTCGTTACGGCCCTGCCGCCTACAAGTATCGGGTACTGTTTCGCCATGCCAATTAATGTATACCAATATCGGGTGGTGTGCCATCAGTGAAAATATCACTATCGGCGGTAGCGCCGGAAAGTGCGGATATGGCTTGAAACTTTGCCAAGCGTGTTTGTTCCACCCTGCCTTGGGCTAAATATTTTCAGCCCGGTTGTTGCAGGCCATAAATACCAGAAAACCCCACCATAACGGATTATGGTAGAATGGTTTCCTGTATGAAAAGAGCATTCCAAAATGGGATTCCGTTGCCTTTTGAGTGGCATCTCCAGCGTTACGAAGTGGTAGACAGCAAGGGCAAGCCGGTAGCCCCCGTGCTGGACTTGCTGTACGATGAGAAGGCCGGGAAGGTGCGCTACGTCATGATAGAAATAGGCGGCGCGGTGGGAATCTCCGGCAAAAAAGTGCTTTTGGCGCCTGGGCTACTGACCCGCGCCGGGAGCGGCCAACTATTGTGTGAAGTGCCTATGGAAATTATCGAAGAAGCCCCGCCAGTGGAGGATGAGAATAGCCCGACACGGGAAGAGGAAAAGGCCATTTACGACTATTTTGAAAAGACTCCATACTGGGAAGAGGAGCTTCCAAAGAAAAAAAAGGACA
>JAHFEI010000247.1 GCA_023248615.1 Nitrospinales bacterium
TCCATTCCTGGTATGCCCGCGCAAGGTTGAAGTACAGCGATTCGTCGTTTGGATCTATTTTCAGCGCTTTATTGTAGGTTTCTATCGCTTCCACAATCATGCCGCCCCGCCGCAACTCTATACCCAGCTCATTAAAAAGGTGCTTATGCTCCTCATCGTACAGCTCTTCGATGTTGGTCATTTTTTTGAAATGCTCTTTGCCCTTGTCCACTTCGCCCAGCGCCATATGCGCCTTCCCTTTGCCCAGATGGGCGGCCAGATGCCTGTCGTCGGCTTTTAGCGCTTTGCCGAATTCAAAGGTGGCGGAATTGTACTCCTTCTTTTCCAGATGCTCATTTGCCTGGTTGACAATTTTTTCAACTTTCTCGGCTTTTATTTCTTCGGGGGATTTATTGGCCAGTTCACACTTGTGGGTGGAGCAATCGAAAAACCTCTGGCTGAATACATCCATTGTCACGGTTTCCGCCACCATTGCGGATGGGCTACTATCCGGCTTCAGGAATAGTATATCCACTTCCCCTTTATCATTTTCCCTTGCCCAGTAGTGGAGGGCATGTGAGTCTTTGGATATCTGTTGTGTACCCATGGTACCCACGGAAAATTTCTTCTCTTCGAAGCAGAGCTTGTTTATTTTCGGCGAATCCGGCATGGTTGGCCGCTAACGGGAAGCCGCACGTTTTTTGGCCGCGCCGAACTTATCCAGTTGTGATTTGAAATAGGGGTTGGCTGGCCGCAGTTTTATGGCCCGCTCGATTAATTCTATTGCCTTGTCATAGTCCTGCTTTTGGTAGTATATCTCGGAAAGCGTGTCCATATAATCCGGCAGGTTCTCGTTGTAACGCATGGAGGCGACCGAATATTTTTCCGCCTCTTCCATATTTCTCTTTTGCTGTGCATACAACCAGGCTATCCGGTTAAGCGCCGGGCTGTAGTCCGGGTCTTTTTCCAGTATCTGCTTGCAGTATTGCTCCGCTTTTTCCCCGTTGCCAAGCCTGCTGTAGGCTATGGCAAGGCCAAGGAAAGCCCGCAGGTTATCAGGGCTGTCTGCAAGGGCCTTATTGAAAAATTCCATAGCCTTCTCGGTTTTTCCCATCGCCAAGTTTGTATACCCGTTGTTTATAAGCGCTTCGGGATGCTTGGGGTCTATCCTGACCACGAACCCGAAGATGTCCAGCGATTTTTCCTCTTGCCCCGCCTTGTGGTACGCGTATCCCAGTTCCACGATGGCTTTCACGTTGCTGGTGTTTTTATTTACCGCCTCGGTCAGCGTTTTTATTGCCTCGCCCAATTGGCCCAACCGTTTTTGCAAGCCGCCTATGGTTAACAGGTCATCGATCGTTTTGGGGGAGGCGGCAATCTTATCCTTGTAAACCTGGATACCTTTGTCCCAGTTTTTAGTTTCCATATAAAGCCGGAAAAGCTCTTTAGCCACATCGGTATTTGCCGGATGTTGCTCCAAAGTGAACTCGCGCAGGCCGATGAGCTTGTCCATGTTTCCGGCTTTCTTGTAGAAAGCGCCGAGTTTTTCCAGGATTTCCTTGTCGTCCGGCTCGTTTTTGAACGCCTCCTCGTAGTATGTGGCGGCCTCGGATACGTCACCGGAATTTTCCAGCGATATAGCCAGCTTTTTCGTTATGTGCGGGTCTGGTGGAGATATTTCCCGCAGGCGGAGGTAAGCCTTTACCGCCCGTTTGTAATGTCCCTCGCTGAAATACTTATCGGCGAGTATTGTCAGTTTTGCGGGGTCATCCTGCGCGCTTCGCTCGTACAGGTATTGGGCCAGCACGGTCGAACCCATGGATGTTTTGGAGGCGATGACAAAATATCCCGCTCCCACCAAGAGGAGGATTGCGGATGCCGCAACCCCGACGATAGCTTTCTTTTTGGCGCCCGTGCCGGAGCCGGAGAGCCACCCGTCGCTTTTCGCTTCTTCCTTTTCCCCGGTTGCTGTGAACAGGTTTTGGAATTTCCTGTTGATTGTTCGCTTTAAGTTGGATTCCTTCTCCTCCTCCGGCTTTTCCGGCAAGCTCTCTGGCATCGCGCACTGGCCGACGAACAGCGCCCCCTCTTCCGATACCAGCGCCGGTGTGTCTATGTTCCCCGTCAGCTTGCTCCCGGTGAGGATGGATATCTTTTTGGTTGCGCGGATGTTGCCGGTGACGTTCCCCATATTGAAGAAAGAGCCGACCTCTATCGTGCCATCCAGTATTCCGCTTTCACCTACGATGAGGGTATCCGATGTTTTTACTTCACCCTTAAAGTGACCGTCAAACCGAAGCGCTCCCTTAAATTTCAGGAGTCCCTCCATTCGGACACCATCCCCGCAGTAGGAATTCAGTTCATCACGCATCCTTTCACTTATATTTTGAAAGGGTTAACAAGTCAAGACAATAAAGCCCCAATAAAGCCCAGGGTGGACGAAATTTGGTGGCTATTTTTATCCAGGTTGGTAAGATATCGCCAATGGGGAAAATGGCGGCAATCCGGGAAACGGGAAATTAGGCACGTATGGTTAATTACGCTGTTTTTGATAAACCAAGAATCCCGGTAGGGGAATCCGACTTTAAGGGGGAAACCTTCGACCAGCCCGTAAAGTTCAGCGGCACATTTGAAGGAAAAGCGGACTTCCAAGGTTGCACCTTTGAAAAGTATATGAATTTTGCTGGCGCAACATTTCTTGGGGAGGTAGATTTCTCCAAAGCGGTGTTCCAGCAAGGGGTCACGTTCGAAAAAGCGACATTCATCACCAATGGGGCGGACGTTTCTTTCCGCGAGGCGGTGTTCCTGCCGTTCGATATCAGCCAAAATTCCGACTTTACCGAAGAGGAGAAAAAGGCCGCCATCGGCATCAACTTTGTGGGTACCCGGTTCGGCAAAAAGTATGAGCGGGTGTTTGACGAATGGGAAATTTGGTTCGGCAAGGAAGAAGACAACTATACACTACAGTTCCGAAAAAAGGGGAGTCCTCCCGCTAAGCCAGAGCCAACAATTCTGTTTAGGAATGAAGGGACGTTGGACACCAAGTTGGAAGGTTTGCCGATATGGCAATTCAAGAGTTTCATTTGCAGACAATTTTTTGCCATATCGAGCGCAAACCCCGGAGCGAGCGCAAACCCCGGAATGGTGGATTTATCGGGTTGCCGGTTCGGGGCGATTAACCTTAACGACATTTCGCCGGATACCGCCGAGGCAATTGCGGAAAAGGGAGAAAAAAGTCTGACATTCATCCTAGACGACTTGGCAGAAGATCAGCTGGGATTATTCAAGCGCCACTTTCTCAAAAACGAACCCCAGACCGATGAAACCGGTAAAACGACGGTTATGTCCATTCTGGCTCGCCATTTGGGGCAGGTGGAACTGGCAAAAGCGGTGAACGGGCCAAAGATGAATATCTCATTTGCTGAATCTGAATTTTGCAATCTTGCAAGTACCCATTTCTCCAGTGCCACATTCGCAAATGCTGGAAACGCCGACTTCTACGGTGCCACATTCACAAACGCTGGAGAGGCCTACTTCTCCAGAGCCACGTTCGCAAACGCTGGAGACGCCGACTTCTCTGGAGCCACATTCGCAAACGCAGGAAACGCCTACTTCTCCAACGCCACGTTCGCAAACGCTGGAAACGCCTACTTCTTCAACGCCACGTTCGCAA
>JAHFEI010000248.1 GCA_023248615.1 Nitrospinales bacterium
CGCCAATTGCAAGAAGGAAGGCCTGCCGAAGAGCGTGATGCTGAGACGGCTGGCGCAAATAGAGGGAATGTGTGTGCCATCGCTGTTCAGCGTGGAATACGAAGAGGTTAAAATAAAATCCATAACCCCGGTTGACACGGACGTAAAAAAACCGCGCCGGGCGATACTGGACGACCTAAGCAAAAGCCCGTTCCCATACGACATGGTGATACCCTACGGCCAGCCGATATTCGATAGGATATCGGTGGAAATAGACCGGGGATGCACAAGCGGATGCCGGTACTGCCAAGCCGGGATGACCTACCGCCCCGTGCGGGAACGCAAAGCGAACGATGTAATCGACATCATCGAACATAGCGTACGCTCCACAGGGTTCGACGACGTTACGCTTGCTTCGCTTTCCAGCGGCGATTACAGCTCCATAGAGCCGCTGGTAACAATGGTGATGGACACGACCGAGGAGGAGCGGGTGGCCGTATCGCTCCCTTCCCTTCGCTCCGGCACGCTGACGGATACCCTGATAAAGCAGATAGGCCGGGTGCGCAAGACCGGGTTCACCATCACCGCAGAATCGGGCACGGAGAGGCTACGCCGCGTGATAAACAAAAAAATGACCAATGCGGAAATTATAGAAACCGCACGAAAAGTACTGGCAAACGGATGGCGAGCGCTAAAGCTCTACTTCATGATAGGCCTGCCCACCGAGACCGACGAGGATGTTGAAGGGATAATCCGGCTGGTCGAAGAGATAAATTTCCTTAAGGAAAACGGCAAGCGGTTCCAGGCCATAAACGTGGGCGTTTCCCAATTCGTGCCGAAGGCCCACACGCCATTCCAGTGGGCGGCTATGGATCCGCCGGAAGAGATGGCCCGAAAAAAAGAAATGCTGTACGCCGGGTTTCGCCGGATGCGCGCAGTAAAGCTTAAGGGACACGAAGTGGAGATGTCATACATGGAAGCGGTGTTCTCGCGCGGGGACAGGCGGCTGGGGGAAATAGTGCTACGCGCCTACAACAAAGGGTGCAGGCTGGACGGATGGAGCGAGCATTTCCGCTACGGCCTGTGGCTGGAGGCCTTTTCCGAAGCGGGGATGGACGCCAACAACTTCGCCCTGCGCAAGCGGGAGAAGGAAGAAGCGCTTCCGTGGGACTACATGGACATCGGCATATCCAAAAAATTCCTCTTGCGCGAATTGAAGGATGCCGAGCAGGAAATAGAATCGCCCGACTGCCGCCATGGCAAGTGCCAAGGGTGCGGACTTCCTGCAGACGATAACATAATCCAAAAACAGGTAGAGCAACCCGCTCCCAGGCCGCGCATGAGGCGTGAGGAAGCGAAAAATACGATACGCTACCGCATCTCCATCCGCAAGGAGGGAACTGCGCGGCTTATTTCGCATCTTGAGTTGGTAACCGCATTCAGCCGCGCCCTCCGGCGAGCCGGATTACCCGTGGCATATTCCCAAGGGTTCCACCCACACCAGCGGATGTCATTCGGCCCTGCGCTCCCGGTGGGCGTAACCAGCCTGGCGGAATTCATGGATGTGGAAATGGAGACGGAGCTTGCCCCTGCCGAAATTACGGACAAGCTGAATAACCAACTGGAGCAGGGATTAAAAGTTTCTTCGGTTGTGGCTATGGTACCGCCGTATCGCTCCATACAGTCCGGGACGGCGTTCACGATATGGGAAATAGCCGACAGCGGGGAGCTTTCGCCGACGCTGGAAGAGGCACGGGAGGCGCTAGGCAAGATAGGCGGGTTGATAAGCGCCACCATAAGCAAAACGGCGGATGGGGGGAAAACCCTGCGCATAGAATGTTCCTTCGATGGCGTACTGACCAAGCTGAGAAAACTGACGCCGGGCTTTGCGCTGTCGGCCAACCGGCGGCTTACCAAGTGCGCGGTAATAATGAAATAATCCGCCTGATTGCCTCCACTTTTAAAGTGGAGATGCAGGTGAGGTTTTTTAAAAAAACCGTTGCGTGGTGTTGCACAGCCGTAATGGCAACAGGCTTGCCACCACATGCCCGCGCCCATTCCGCAGCAATTGAACAGGCGCCCTTGCGGTGGTACCATGTGGGGCGTGACCTCTTGTTGGCAACGTTGGGGTACACTTATTTGCGCCTGTGCGGCAATTCTGGATACAAAGTGTAAAAACGGGATGGGGAACCATGCTTGAAAAACTGAAAATCTCCGGGTTTGAGAACCTCTCAAAGAAAGAACTTACCATCATCTACAACGCGACGGAGGGGAAAAAAATCGCCACAGGCGGCCTCATAATCCGCGAGGGGGATAAAGACCAGACCTTTTACCTGGTACTGGAAGGCTCCATAGGGATTTACAAAAAAACGGAAAGCGACGCAATGCTGCTGGACACGCTGAAACCCGGCGACTGGGTGGGGGAAATTGCGATGTTGCGGCATACCCCGCGTGTGGCTTCGGCAGTGGCCCTAAAACCCTCTTTACTGCTTGCCTTCACGCCACAAGCCTTCGCAGCACTGCCGGAAAAGCTTGAACTGCACATCCAGAAAGAGCTGGTCGGTCTGGCATCGCGAAGGTTGGAACGCCTGCAAAACCTTACCGTCCACAACGCGGAAAAAATGGGCAGGCTCTCCTCGTACGTTGACACCATAAGCTCGAAGGCGGCGGCGGAATGCGTACAATCCGACATCGTGCAGGATATCGTGCGGAAGATTCCGAAGCTACCACGCTATGCAGGTGATTTTGCCACAAAACTTATGGACGAGAAAATATCCATGGTCGAAGCATCGGAGTCCATCAAGACCGACCCATCGCTTACCAGCATAATATTGAAAACCGTCAACTCCCCCTACTACGGCCTGCGGGAAAAAATAATGGACATAAACCGCGCCGCCATATTCCTGGGAGCCAACCAGATGTACAACATCGTAATGGAAAGCGGGATAAAAAGCGTAATGCCCAAGACCGAGGAGTTCATATCGCTCCAAAAACACTCGTACCTCGTTTCCGTTATCGCCTACGAGGTTTCAGTCGTAACGGACAGGAGGACAGCAAGTAGCGTTAACTGCACCATCGGCCTGCTACACGATGTAGGTAAAAGCGTTATCCTGCTTTTGAAAAAACAGAACCCCCGCATGCGCCCGCTACTGGAACTGCTGAACCACAGGCAGTTGGGGGCGCATCTTCTGGCAAGCTGGGAATTGCCGGAAAAATTGTGCAAGCCGGTAAGGATGCACCAGCATCCGGAATTCACGCCGCCGGAAAAATTGCCCGAAGACGTGCGGGAGAACCTGTCGGTGCTACATGTGGCCCACTGCTGCGCGGACAGGCTGGCGGGTGAAGACGATGCCGGGATGAAAGACATATACTTCGATAACTATACCGCCTTCCTGGGACAACATACGACAGGCTATGCGGAGTTCATGGAAGAAAAAATCATCCCGCGTATGGAAAAAAATCGGCAGGCTTATCCTCAGTGGGCGCGGGACTTGCTGGATACCCGGCATAAACCGGCGTAAAAAAACAAGGCACCCCGTTCAGAACGACAGTATCGCCTTGCTTGCCATCTCCAGGTAGTCGCCCGGCGCAATGCCAAGGCGGAACACGCCGTACAGCGAGATGACAATAGCGACCAGTAGCGCCGCAGACGCTTTCATCTGCGGGAG
>JAHFEI010000028.1 GCA_023248615.1 Nitrospinales bacterium
GGGGTTACGCAAAATCACTACAGTCCTTATCGCCACTATGTTTGTAGCGGCTCCGGCCTTAGCCGCAGGCAAGGATGATAAGGCGTCAATAGCATCAACGCTATCAATGGTCTCGACCGCTGAATATTCCGCCGTGGAGCATATGGAGAGCGAAGATTATAGGTGGATTCCAAAATTTACCAGTCGGGCGAGAAGCAAAGGAAAGAGATGGAAGTGGGGGATGAAAAGACAATAACCATTATCCGTAGCGACAAGGGGGTTATGTGGACCCTTTTGTCCGGGGATATGTATATGGAGCAGAGCCTGAAGAACGCCCAGAAAGGTGCGGGGGCGGGGTCGGCGATGCGGAGATGCCGGAGTAAAAAAAGACCGGGGATGGTTACGCAAAATCCGGGCGACCTATACGAAGTCGTGTACCCTAGGAATTATGGAATTAAAATCAGGAGTGTCGACTTACGATGATATCATGCAGATGGCAGAATTTTTTTTTCGCAGTTCTTGCTCCAATCCTTCTCGCTGGTTTTCTTGCCTGTGGCAGAAATGGAAATGTAAAAAATAACCCGAGAATACAATATGTTTTCGTCCTAATGATGGAGAACAGGTCGTACGACCATATTTTAGGCCTTTCAAAACTCACGGGGGAGGATTCATTTACCAGAAGGACGACTACCGCAAATGAATTAAATGGAACTGAGTTCAATGAGTATCCCCCTGGAACCAAATATACGGTAAGTTCAACCCTGACGAAGCTTGCCATTACACCGGATGTCCCTCATGAATTTGAGGATGTACTGGAACAACTCGGAGGTGCGGAGGTTAAACCTTATGACAGGAAATCCCCCCAATACCCCACGATAAACAATAGTGGTTTTGCCTCGCGGTATGGCAAGGTGCCAAATGCCAAGCCGGGCGATGCCATGTCTGTTTTCGACAGCAGTCAATTGCCTATTTTGAACAAATTGGCCAAGGAATTTGCCGTCGCCGACAATTGGTATTCTTCCGTTCCTGGCCCTACATGGCCTAATCGCCTTTTCGTCCATGCCGCTTCGTCTGCGGGATTGGATTATAGCCCCACCACAAAAGATATATTTGAGAAGGTACTTATCCATGGCTACGATTTTGAAAACGGCACGCTTTTCCAACGCATAGAAAGTAAGGGGCTGAACTGGAGAGTGTATTATGGCGACTTCCCCCAAGTATTAAGCATCAAGGGAATGAACTCTAAACTGATACTCCCCCATTTTAGCTGGTGCTCGTTGCTTCAACCCCAAAAATATTTTAGTAGGTTTGACGATTTTAGCGCCGACATGAAGAATCCATGCATGCCGGATTATGTTTTTATCGAGCCGACCTACGACATTATAAATGATTACAAAAACAGCGATTCCATGCATGCCCCCGCTGACGTCACCAAGGGAGAGGCCCTGATCAAGAAGGTGTACGAGACGATAAGGAATTCGTCCTATTGGGAGCAGAGTTTGCTGATTATCGTTTTTGATGAGCACGGAGGTTTCTACGACCATGTTCGTCCGCCCGTAGGCGTGATTCCAGGAGATTTTAAAAACCCTTCCCTTAATCAACGTGGATTCGATTTTAGCCAACTTGGCGTGCGGGTTCCCGCAGTGCTTATTTCCCCCTTCATTCCGAAAGGTACGATTGACCATTCGCAATACGATCATGCTTCCATTCCGGCAATAGTGGAGGAGGCGTTTGGATTGGCGCCCATGACCCAAAGGGACAAGCGTGCCAATACACCTGATAAGCTTTTGACATTGGATACTCCCCGCAAAGACACTCCGACTGAATTGATTATGAAGCCCGATGTTAACGATGTTCCTGGCAATTCCGATCATTTGAGGGAAAAGGGGTCTGTTGGTGATGTTGGCAATGGGGATGCCGATCCGGATTTCGCCGGGTTTCTCCATGTTGCATTTCTCGCCCACCAAGCGATGCATCCAGAGGAGAAGCCAGCGGCGCTGGCTCAAAAGATGAAGGCTATCAAATCGAACAACGAGGCAAAGTCATTTATGGTGCAAGTGATGGGGGAGATGAAGGACGCGGAACGCAAGCCGAATAGCCGATAAAGTGAATTTGCGGCGTGGCGGCACATGGAGCGAGCGGGCAAGCGAGTTTTGGCTCATGCCCAACGGTTTATTGTAGCATCCGCCCATACTTACACCCGGTAGCATACCCAAGCTAGGCAGGGCATCCACGAAACACGCAGGTAGGGTTATGTGGTAGGATGCTCCCTATTTAAAGGATTGCAAGAAGTGCCACAGGATAAAAAGCTCTTTACCGTATGTATAGTCGGCAGGCCGAACGTGGGGAAATCCACGCTCTTTAACAAGCTCACAAAAACCCGCAACGCTATTGTGGACGACATGCCGGGCGTGACCCGCGACCGGATGTTCGGCAAGGCGGACATGCACGGCATCCCAGTGCTGATAATAGATACCGGCGGTTTGGAGCCGGGGCCGGAGGACACAATAAACGTGCAGGTGCGCGAGCAGGCGCACCTAGCTATGGAAGAAGCGGATGTTATCTGCTTCGTGGTGGACGGCAAAAGCGGCCTCACACACATTGACCGCCAGATAGCCGAAACCCTGCGGCACAGCACAAAAAGGGTGGTGGTGGCGGCGAACAAGCTGGATACGGCGAAACAGGAAAGCGGGATGGCGGAGTTTTTCGAGATGGGCTTCCCGCAGGTTATCCCGGTATCCGCCGAGCACTCGCTGGGTTTTTGGGAGCTTGCCGACGCGCTGATACAGGACGCGCCGTTGCCGGAACGGCTGGAAGAGGAAGACCCGTCGGCGGAAAAGCCGTTTACCGTTGCCGTGGTGGGCCGCCCCAACGTGGGGAAATCGTCGCTCATCAACCGGATACTCGGCGAAAAACGCCTGATGGTATCGGAAGTGGCCGGCACCACGCGGGACTCCATAGACACCCAGGTGAAGTGGCACGGCAAGGAATATTTGTTCATAGATACCGCCGGAATAAGGCGCAAAAGCAGGGTGTCGCACAGGATTGAAAAATTCTCCGTCGTAATGGCGCTGAAAAGCATAGCGCGGGCGGAACTGGCTCTGCTGGTGCTGGACGCCACGGAAGGGGTATCCATGCAGGACGAGCGGGTGGCGGGAATCATCAACGCGGAAAACCGCGCCTGCATCATTGTGGTGAACAAGTGGGACTTGCTGGAAAAAGATACGCTTTCCACCGCCCGGTTCCAAAAAGAGCTGGATGAAAAACTGAAGTTCATCGCGTGGGCGCCTGTGGTATTCGTATCTGCGGAAACGGGGCAAAGGCTCAACCGGATTTTCGAGACAATAGAGCAGGTGCGCGAAGAGTACCGCAAGCATGTGGATACAGGCCCGCTGAACCGCAAACTGAAATACTGGACAGACAAACAGCCGCCCCCGATTGTCAAAGGGCACAGGGTGAAATTCTTCTACGTAGTGCAGGCAAAAGTCACGCCGCCCACGTTCAACTTCACCTTAAGCCGGTTGGGGATGGTGGCAGACCCGTACGAGCGCTACATCGTAAACCGCATACGGGAGGAATACGGGTTCATAGGCGCGCCGATACGTTGCGTGTACCGTGGGCGTACCGGAAGGAACGAGCCGGATACCATAGCCGAGAAACGGCAAGCGTTTAAAAGGCCGAAAGAGCAGGAAAGAAAACGCCCCGCAAGGCCGGTGCAAACGGATGTGGAAGGCGGAAAAGAATACGGGAAGAAACGTCCCGCGAAACCGGCAAAACCGGCGAGGGCCGTGAAACCTGCCAAGCCTGCAAAACCGACCGGGAGAGGCGGGAAGATACGCGAGAAAAAACATCCCTCCAGGCCGGTGAAAAAAAGAAGAAACTAAAACATGGATGTGCTGGCGATAAAAAACATCGGTATTGAGGGGCCTGGCACTCTCGGCCTTTTCCTGGAAGGGCAGGGGTACAAAATCACCACTATCGATTTGGAAAAAGGTGAGAAGCTACCGCCATCGCCGGATGGCTATGCGCTTGCCCTTTTCATGGGCGGGCCGATGAACGTGTACGAAGAGGATAAATATCCTTTCCTGAAAGAGGAGTTGCGCTTCCTGGATATGTGCCTGAAACGCGGCACGAAAACCATAGGCCTTTGCCTGGGTGGGCAGATGATTGCCCGTGCGCTGGGAGCCAAAGTGAAAAAAAACCGCGCAAAGGAAATAGGCTGGTTCGATTTGGAACTCACCGGGCAGGGGGTAAAAGAACCGTTGCTGATAGGGCTTCCCAAAAGCTTTCCCGTTTTCCAGTGGCATGGCGATACGTTCGACATCCCATCCGGCGCCACGCATATAGCCCGCTCCGCCATTTGCGAAAACCAGGCGTTCATCTATAAAAACGCGCTGGCCCTGCAATTCCACGCCGAGATAAACGGCGAGCCGGAAGTGCTGGCTTGGTCGGAGCTGTACCTTTCGGAACTGATGCACGAGCGCGGCGCGAGGGGGGTGGAGCAGATGTTGGTGGAAACCAAGCGGTTCATGCCAACCCTGAAACAGCATGCGGACATTTTCTACAAAAATATCCATATCTGGCTAACCGGGAAGTAACAAACCGGGCAAGACCTGCCCAACGGCGGCTCCATCCGGGGCGCTTTACAGTGCCACTGCAGGTTAAAACATGTGCGCTAAAATAGTTGTCCGCGAGACTGTTATATGTCAAAGTACAACAGGAGGAATAAAAAGATACAATATGCCGAATATAGGTGATTCGAGCAAAACACCACCGCACGGAAATCCGCTGGCGACCCCTCCATCCAGCGGGGAGAAGGTTATGCTACTACTCTTCGGCGAGTTTTTGTTGAGTAGCGGTGTCATCACCCCCAACCAGCTAAAGGAAGCTATCCATATCCAAATAGACCAAAACCAGCTTTTTGGCGAGCTTGCTCAGAAGGTGCAAAAAATGACGGGCGAACAGGTGGTGCAGGTGGTAAGGGCGCTCCATGATGATAACCCGGAGGGGTTTGGCCGCCTGCGGTTTGGCGAGGCCGCCGCGAAGCTGGGCTATATCACCATAGAAGATATCGCGGTAATCGTTGACATGCAGGCCAAATCGAAAAAGCGGCTTGGCGAAATACTTGTGGATATGGGAACGCTAACCCCCGATGAATGCCGTGTGCAGTTGCAAAAATACAACGACAGGAAAAATAACCTGTCGCGCTAGCTAAGCGCCCAACTTCCAAATCCGCCAGCAACCCCCGCATTGCCCCCAAACACAGATGTCACGTTGGGCAGAATCGACCCCACGCCAACCCGGCAAAAAGTTCCGGCGTGGCAAAAAGTTCATTCTTTTGACGCTTTATCGGCGTGATACATTCGTCATATTTATGACAAGACCTCCTTCTCGCTTTTGCAACTTATTGAAATATGAAGGAATTATATTTTACGCGTCATTTTTCAATCTTGGCACGGATGTTGATATATACATATGTAGGAGATAAAAAAATGACGAAAGAAAATATTAAGAAGCTGTTGGAAAAGCCCCAGTACGACTTGAGAAAGATACTTTACGATGAGGCTTTTAAGCTTGAGAAAAGCCACGAGAGTGCCAAGAGCCTGGCAGAAGAAGCTTTTATGGATTTACAGCTTCACCTCGAACACTCCTACTAAAAAGTGAACCAAGAATGCCGCCAGGCATTCCTCCCGATGCGATCCCTCCCCCCAAAAAACCGCACCGGGAGACCTCTTGCAAACGAATGGGCGCTGAACCTACCCCAATTTTTCTTTTAGTATTTTGTTAACCAGCGCGGGATTTGCCTTTCCCTTGGTAGCCTTCATTACTTCGCCGACGAAAAAGCCGATTAGCTTGGTTTTTCCCGCCTTGTAGCCCGCCACCTGCTCCGGGTTGGCCGCAAATATCTCTTCTATCTGCTTCCCTATTGCCACTTCGTCGGTTATCTGCACCAATCCTTTTTCCCGCACTACCTCTTGTGGGCCTTTGCCGGTTGTTTCCATTTCCACGAAAACATCTTTGGCGATTTTACCGGAGATGGTGCCGTCTTTTATCATGTTCAGCATATCGGATAGCATCTTCGGCGTTACGGGGGATTGTTCAATCCCAACCCCCCTGTCTTTTAGCACGCGCATTATTTCCGTCATTATCCAGTTGGAGGCGGTTTTTGGGTCCGAACCGGATTTCACCACTTCCTCGAAATAGGCGGCAAGTTTTTGGTCTGTGGTAAGCACTTCCGCATCGTACTCCGGTATGCCGTAATCGGCGGCGAAACGCTCGCGTTTTGCGTCCGGCAATTCCGGCAGGCTTTTGGCCGTTTCCTCCACCCACTCGTTGCTTACATGCAGTGGCGGCAGGTCCGGCTCCGGGAAATATCGGTAATCGTGTGCCTCTTCCTTGCTCCGCATCGGGAGCGTAATGTTGCGGGTGGAGTCCCACAGCCGCGTCTCCTGCACCACGCGCCCTCCGTCGTCCAATATCTCGGTCTGCCTGGCTATTTCATAGTCCACAGCCTTTTGCAGGTACCGGAATGAATTCATATTTTTCACTTCCGACCTAGTGCCGAATTTCTCCTGCCCCACGGGCCGTATAGATACGTTGGCATCGGCGCGCATGGAGCCTTCTTCCATGTTGCAATCGCTCACGCCCAGGTACTGGAGGATGGATTTCAGTTTTTCCAGGTAGGCCTTCGCCTCCTCGGACGAGCGCATATCCGCCTCGCTGACTATTTCTATAAGCGGCACGCCCGTGCGGTTAAGGTCTACATAGCTGTGTGCCGGGTCGCCCAGGTTTTCGCCATGTATCAGCTTGCCCGCGTCCTCTTCCATATGTATGCGGTGTATGCGGATGGTCTTGGGCCGCCCGTCCACGATGATTTCTATCTTCCCGTTCACGGCAATCGGCAGTTCGAACTGCGATATCTGGTACCCCTTCGGCAGGTCGGGGTAGAAATAGTTCTTCCTAGCCCAGCGGGAGACGTTGGCAACCTCGCACTGGGTAGCCAGCGCGGTACGTATCGCCTTTGCCACCACTTCCCGGTTCAGCGCCGGAAGCACCCCAGGCATGCCAAGGCATATGGGGCAGGTCTGCGCGTTCGGCTCGGAGCCGAACTGCGTGGAGCAACCGCAAAATATTTTTGTGTTGGTGTTCAATTGCACGTGGACTTCAAGGCCGATGACAGGTTCGTATTTCATGGCAGGTATTAGAGCTTTTTGCGGCCCGGAAATCAATCGTCCAAATTACGCCTGTGCATACGCCCGCCCACCGGACGATACAACCGTGCGCTTGGAAAATATACAATGCCACATTGTGATATAATCAGGCATCAATCGTTGGAATCCGGTTTATGGACAGCCCATTGCCACATGTGTGGGTGCGGGCGCCAACAAATTGGAGAATCTGGATGAGTGCAGACGCCGATTCGGATACAGGGGATCAAGGGATGGCTCCCGCCCAATCCCAAGGGGAATCTCTTAGCCACAGCCGGGGAAAATACCAAAACCTTTTCGGCGGGGCCACGGACGCCATTTTCATAATGCCAGTTGGCGACGACGGCATGCCCGGCAAATTTATTGAAGTGAACGATGTTGCCTGTAGCCGGCTCGGGTACACAAAGGACGAGTTCATGTCCCTTTCGGTAAGTGACATCAACAAACCTAATTCCGAAACGGGGAAAAACCTTCCGGCGATAATGGCAAAACTTTTAGCCGACCAGTTCAAGATTACCGAAAGCGTACATATCACCAAGGATGGCAGGGAGATACCGGTAGAGGTTAGCGCCCATATCTTCAAACTGCACAGGCGTAAACATATCCTGGCAATCGTCCGCGACATTTCAGACCGCGAACGGAAAGAAGAGGCCATTGCCCGTTTTTTTTCCCTCCCGCTGGATATTATGTGCATTGCGGGGGCAGACGGTTATTTCAAAAAGGTCAACCCCGCTTTTGTGCAAACCCTCGGATATTCGGAGGGGGAGTTGCTGGAAACGCCTCTCATGGAATTTGTCCACCCCGATGACCGTCAGGCAACCTTGGACGAGGTGGAAAAACAGTTAAAGGGGAGCGCAACGCTCGACTTCCGGAACCGCTACATTTGCAAAGACGGTTCATTCCGGTGGCTTTCCTGGAAAGCGGTCGCAGTGGAGGGCGGGTTGTTGTTCGCAAGTGCGCGTGATGTTACCGAACGGGAGTCGGTAGAGGAGGCTCTTGCCACTGCGCACAAGGAACTGGAATCCATTATGGAAGCGAACCCGGACATCCTCTACGTTATTAACATGAGGGGCGAACTGATAAGATGGAACTCCGGCATGGAAAAATTCTGCGGCCTGTCCCGCGAGGAAATGCTGAACAGGCCAGCGACGGAATTTGTCTGCGCGGAAGACCGCCCAACCGTACTTAAAGGGATACAGGAGGTCTTCAATAAGGGGCATTTCGCCATCGAAGCGCGGTTCATAAGGGAAGACGGCGTCCTTGTCCCATTCCTTTGCAATGGGGCGGTGTTAAAGGCCGCAAGCGGGGAGGTTATCGGTTTTACGGGAACCGGCAGGGACATAACGGAGCAGAAAAAATCCAAAGAGGAATTAAGGACGGCTAAAGAAAATGCGGAAGAGGCGACCAAGCTGAAGGACCAGTTCATATCGCTTGTTTCCCACGACCTTCGTTCGCCGCTGGCAAACATGATAGGGATGTTAAACTTTCTCAACTCTTCGGAAAATGTTAAAAATGATCCCGCAAAGCGGGACGAGATGGTTGGCGGAGCCATAAGGTCCTGCACCGGGCTGATAAGCCTTATCGACAGCCTTTTGGATTTGAGCAGGCTCCAGACCGGGAACCTCCGCCCGGTAAAGAAGGTCGTAGAGGCGCACTCGCTGGTTTATATAACCATATTCAACCTGAATTACCTTGCCGTGGAGAAGGGAATAAAAATAGTAAACGATGTGCCGGAAGGGCTACACCTGTTTATAGACAAGGCGCTTTTCAGCGAAGTTATCAAAAATATCGTATCCAACGCGGTAAAGTTTTGCGGCGCGGGAAACACTGTGACCATCTCGTCCGCCATGAGCGGTGGCGATACTGTGCTGACAATAAAGGACGATGGGCCGGGGGTGCGGGAAGAGTTCATGCCGGATATTTTCAAACAGGAGATAAAGACATCCTCACTTGGTTCGGCGGGGGAAGCAGGGACGGGGCTTGGCCTTCCCTATTGCCATGAAATTATCGAAAAGCACGGCGGCAAACTTTCAGTGGAATCGGCGAAGGGATGCGGAGCTACATTCTCCATCCGGTTACCGGAAGCCAGGATAATAATTTTGCTGGTGGACGACCAGCCGCACTACAGGAAAACCATGAAAGAAGCGATACTCGGCTTTATTGAGGCGGAAGTGCTGGAGGCGGAAAACGGCATCGAGGCCATGAGGATATTGAACGATGCCACCCCGAACCTCATCATCACCGATATCCAGATGCCGGAAATGGACGGGTTCGAATTGTTGCGCCGGGTTAAAATGAACCTTGGGCTTGCCGATATCCCTGTGGTCGTATCATCCTCCTCCAGTTCTTACAAGCGTAGCGGTAATTATAGTAGCGTGGCGAACATCCGGAGCCGCGCCTTCGAGCTTGGCGCAAGCGATTTCGTTTCAAAGCCGTTGGATAGCGATGATTTTATCCCGCGTATCTCGCGTTATTTGAAATTGTATTTCGATTGGCAAGACCAGTACCTTGTTGGGGTGCCACACTTGGACGAACAGCACCAACAGCTATTCCAAATGGTAAGGAGCCTACAGGAGAGCCTGGAAACCGTACAGACGCACAACATGGGGCACAGGCTCCTGAGCGACCTTATCAGGTTTACCGAGACACACTTTTCCGACGAAGAAAAGTTCATGAAGGAAAATGGCGCCCCAAAACAGGAATACGAAGAGCACCTGGCCGACCATAGCGACCTGATAAAACAGGTGAAGGATTTCGAGTGCGAATTTGAAGAAAAACAGAAGGTCGTAACCCCCCAGATAATGAGTTTCCTGCTGGATTGGATAAAGAACCACGTAATCAGGTTCGATAAAAAAATGGCCCAATACCTTAAACCCGCCGCCTGACCCGGCGCGGCATTGGTGTCAGCCTATGCCTACCACGTTGTATCCCTGCCAATCGCACCCAGTTCCCTTTTTGCGTCCTCGTTGTCCGGGTCTATTTGCAGGACTTTCGAAAAATATTTCCTGGCGGCCTCTTTGTTGTTGCCTTCCAGGCAGGCCTTGGCCATATTGAAATAAAGCGCTTCATCGTTCGGGTCTATTTTCAGGGCTTTTTCATATTCCGTTATGGCGTCTTTCCACTTGCCCTGCCTCCTTAAGGCTATTCCAAGCTGGTTATAGATATGGATGCTGGTTGAATCGTCTCCCAGCGAAATGCGGAAATATTGTTCCGCCAAATTTGTTGCGCCCGCTTTCAGCATCTCCTCAGCTACTTCGCCGCTCCTTGCAGGCTCCAACTTGCAAACCCTGGCGTACACACCATTGGCTTTATCCGGCTCGCCCTGCTGGAGGTACAATTTGCCCAACAGCAAGTTGCGCTCCGTATTGTTGGGGCTAAGCTCGGCGGCCCTTTCAAGGCAGTATATCCCGGCTTTCTGGTCGTCCGTCCTGAGGTAAAGGCTTGCGGCCTTCATGTAAGCCTTCAGGAAGAGCGGTTGCAAATCCATGGCGCGGCTGTAGGAAGAATGGGCGGATGGGTTGTTGCCAAGCAGTTCGTGCGTTTCCCCCAGGCTTACAAGCGCCCGGCCACTTTCCTTCGTCCGGCACACCTCCTCAAAAACCGCAAGGGCCCTGCTGGTCTCACCCCTCCTGATAAGCTCTTCCGCCGCCTTTATGAGCTTCACATGCTCCGGCGGGTTTGCCCTCGTCCTGATGGTGTGTAAAATCTTTTCCTCAAGCGCTTTGGCGATGAACGGCTTTATCATAAAAAAATTGATGCCAGCCTCGCCCGCCTGGACAATGTTTTCGCGGTTGCCATCGCCCGTGATGATGAATATCGGCGTGTCCTGCACCTGTCCGTTGGCCCTTATCTCCCTTCCCATCTCAATGCCGGACATTTTCGGCAGGTCCCATTCCGTAAGCACAAAAAGGCATTTCGCATCCTGCCCTCCCATCACCCTTAGCGCGATGTTGCCGTCGGCCGCTTCCCGCACGTTGGAAATGCCCATATACTTGAGCATGCTTCGGATGTTTTTACGCACATTGGTATTGCCGTCCACCACAAGGATGTAGCCGTCCTTGAAATATTCGGAAATGGTGGGAACCGGCCCTACAGACATATGCCCGCCACCTTGCCAGTGAACATAATTGCCATTTCCCCTATAGCTCTCATTAACGCCCAATACAATGTCACACCTTGATATTAATATGTATCGGGCAGGTACTGCTAATGGTATTTTTCGGGTGGCAGGCAGGATACGCAGGGGAAATGGCTATTTTTATCCGCAGTATCAACGCACCGTGGCGGGTACGATTGGGAAACCCATGGTGACGGTAGTCCCCCTGTTTTCCCCCTCGCTGGAAACCTGCAATTTGCCGCCGTGGTATTCGGTTATCATTTTCGAAAGCGCCAGTCCCAGCCCCAACCCGCCGCCCTTGTACAGGTATTCACCCGTTGAATAATACAGCATGTTCTCCAGCGAAAAATATGGGATAAACAGTTCTGGCTCCTTTTCCTTGGAAATCCCTATCCCCTCATCACGCACGACAACAAGGGCCGATTTGCCATCCAACTTTCCGGTCACATAAATGGATTTACCGTCCGGGGTGTACTTGATGGCGTTGGATAGTATGTTGTGTATCGCCTGCATTACCATCACTTGGTTGGCGAGGATTTCGGTCGTATTCGGTAGCGCGGCGACGTCCAGATGGAGTTCCAGCTTCCTCCCCTTCTCCTCAATTGCGGAGCGCGCTTTCTCGATGCAGGCAATAATATCCATATACAGGTATGTGGGGTGGAAATGCTTTTCGCCCGGCGGTTTGCTCAAATCCGACAGCAATGTTGTGGCCGAAAGAATCCTGTTTAGGTCCTCACGGATGTTGCTCAAAATGCCCAATACCTTTTCCGCCTTTTCAGCCGCTTTCCCAGGAAACTCAGTCAGTAGCAGTTGGGCCGTCTGTAGCTTCACTATAGGCATACGGAACTCGTGCGAGGTCACCGCCGTAAAATACTCCCTGGCCTTGTGCAACATCTTTTCATAGGTCACGTCGTGCCGGGTTATCACGCAGTTGGCTAGTTTACCGTTTGGGCCAAAAACAGGGGATATGGTCTCCTCCTGCTCAAGTATAGAGCCGTCCGCTTTTTTGCAAACAATAACGTCTTTCCAAACTTTTCCCGTGGAAAGGGACTCCCGTATTTTATCGAACGGCCTTTCGCCATTTGCCAGACAGTCTAGTTGTTGCAACCTATTTCCCACCGCCTCGGAAGCCTTAACCCCAGTGCCCATTTCGTAGGCCGGGTTGGCATAATGCACGATGCCATCCGAATCGGTGATTATGATTGTCTCTACCGCCTGTTCGATGGCGGCAACCAAAATAAGGTGCTCCTTCCTCAGCCGTACATTTGCGGCCTCTGACTCAGCCTGCTGGTGGCACCGGGCAATTATGTTTGGCAACGCGTCCAGGTAAACCAGGTGCGCGTCCTTGACGATGTAGTCCTTGGCGCCCGCTTTCATCGATTCAACGGCAAGCGTTTCATCGCCGCGGCCCGTCACCATTATCACCGGCAGTTCCGGCAAGTTGCGCACAATCCTCTCCAAAACTTCCGCCCCGGTCATGTCCGGCAACTGGTAATCAAGCAGGGCTATGTCGATATCGCCCTTCTCTACCCGTCTCAACGCCTCTTCGCCAGTGTAGCAAACCACGACCCTATGTCCGGCGTCTTCCACCGACTTTCGGGCAAGCAACGCCATACCCGGCTCGTCCTCTACTATAAGGACGGTTAAGGGCGTCTTTTCCACAGGCTTCTCCCTCATTTTGGCGGCGGCTCTACCGTAAGTGTCCAAAATAACCTCACATTCTTTAGTTTCTCGGCAAACTCTTGAAAGTCCACCGGTTTTGTGATGTAGGCGTTTGCCCCAAAACGGTAGCCCTTGGCTATCTCCTCATCACGCGAAGAACTGGTGAGCATGAGTATGGGGAGATGCTTGGTATTGGGGTTGGTCTTTAGCCTTTCCAGCACTTCAAAGCCGTCCACTTTAGGCATTTTAATA
>JAHFEI010000249.1 GCA_023248615.1 Nitrospinales bacterium
TCCGGGTTATTGCCGGCGGCGTAAAAGTGGCGGGCGGATACACCGCCCGCCAACACAAACCAAAACAAAGAGGAGAAAAAAAGACCATGAAGAGGAACGCGAAAAAGGAAAAGGCGATTCTTGCCGAACATGCGGCGGCGGAATTGGGTTATGTCCGCGCACGCACGGCGAAGGAGAAGGCGGCAAAAAGGGTACGCGATGCACAGGGGGAAACGGCGGCAAAAAAAATCCTTGCGGAGTACGAAGCGGCTTCAAAAGCGTATGACCGCGCACATTCACGGGTAGAAAGGGCAACGAACAGATGGAGGGCGGCGCAGGAGGCAAAAGCGGAACTGGAAAGAATCGGCATTCAACCAGAAAAAAAGTAAATGGGGCGGGCGGTAGTGGGAACCAACCGCCCGCAAAGCAAAAGGAAAGGATCAAGCGTATGAATAACACAGTTTACGAAATGATTACAGATGCGATTATCGCCTCGCTGGAAAAAGGCGTCGTGCCGTGGTTTCAGCCCTGGGTGAACGTCAACGGCGACATGCCTTCAAACTTCTTTTCCAAAACGCCATACAGGGGGGCGAATGTTATGACCCTTGCCATTACCGGCCTTGCGAGAAATTACCCGACGAATTTTTACGGGACTTTCGCGCAAATCCAAAAGGCGGGCGGACAGGTGAAGAAAGGGGAAAAAGCGGCGCCGGTCGTCTTCTGGAAATTCTTTAAGGAAAAAGCCGAAGGCGAGGGAGACGCGGAAGCGGTGGAGGGCGAAGGCAAACGCCCGCCCTTGCTCCGGTATTACTCCGTTTTCAATATCGCCCAGGCCGATTTTGCTTTCCCCTTGCAGTTGCCGGAACCGCCGACATTGCCCGGCACGTTTCAGATACTCGATAACGCCGAGACCATAGCAAGGGATTATTTTGCCCGCCCCGGTGCGCCCACGCTCGAACACGGAACGGACAGGGCTTGTTACCACCCAACAAAAGACCGGGTAGCCATGCCGTCGCCAGAACAGTTTTTCAAAGCGGAAGGGTATTACTCGACGCTGTTTCACGAAATGACCCACAGCACCGGCCACAAATCCCGCCTTAATCGCCGCATAGAAGGCGGGCAAGGCTCAAAAGATTACAGCAAAGAGGAACTGGTAGCCGAACTTGGCGCGGCCTTCCTCCGCGCCCGCGCAGGAATCAGGACGGTACAGGAAGACGAGCAATCCGCCGCTTATATCGCTTCTTGGCTAAAGGTCTTGCGGCACGACAAAAAACTGGTGGTCTTCGCCGGAGCACAGGCGCAAAAGGCGGCGGATTATATCGACCCCGCGCCGGTGGCGCAGGAGGCCGAGGCCGCGCCGGTTGCGGCGGGAGAGGTGGGCGCACCGTGGTAACGAAGGACGTTTGTTATTTCCGCGCCCTTACGGAAATGAAGGACGAGGGAAAAATGACCGAGTACAAGGAGCAATTGAACGCCTTAACAAAAATGGAGTTGATGCTTTACATTTTTTACCTTGTCAGTTGGGGAGCGATGGCGGAAGAAGTCATAAGTGATTACGTCCCTATCTGGCTTTTTGAAGAGGAGGAAGCAAAGGCGGGATGAAGAAAGGAAAGACGAGAAAAGGGAGCGCGGCAGGTCGCCGCGCCATTTTGAATGCCAATAAAAAGAGGTCAAATCATGGAAAAGATGTTTTCGCTTCCGAGGGACGTTATCGCATTGTCCGGCATTACGTCGAAAAACACATCCCGCGTTGAATTGCATGCCGTACACTTCGACGGCAAAAACGCGATGGCCGCGGATGGACATCGCATGGCAATAATCCCGCTCGATAATCCGGAACTGGCTGGGGTAAGCCTGAATCTTGGCGAGATGAAAAGGCCGAAAGCCGCTTTCGTCACGTTTATCAAAACAGGGGAAACCCGTTTCCTGTCCGATGCGGGGGCGGCGGATGTGGCGGAATGCGCCCAGCCCAATTACCAGGCCGTCCTTCCAGCCGTTTCGCCGGATACCCATCATGCTATCGCCCTTAACCTGGAACTCCTTTCAGGGCTTTACAAGGCGATTGACAGCGAGAACAAGGGGGAGAAGAAAGGGATTTTGACACTTCTCATCAGCAAGGAAAACAAGCTGGATGGTATCGGCGTGGTCTCTTCTAATTCATCGGGCATCGGTATTTTAATGCCGTGCCAGCCTTTCGGCGGCGCGGGGTATCCCGGCGCGTTCGAGAAGTTTAACGCCATTTCCGGCAAGGCCGCGCCGTTATCGTCTGACGTTGCGGCAGTTTTTGAACAGGAGGTAGAAGTGGCGGAAGCTTTCAAGCCGGTGGCGCGGGAAACCGAGGCCGTGCCGGAGGTAGAAGACGATTCGGAATTGATGGAGGAAGAAGAAAATACCGGGTTTGTCGGCGCAGACGAGGCCGAGCAGGTGGAAGACGAGGCGTGGGTAGCGTGAAGCGGAAGCGGGAAACAGGACGGCATCATGCCGTCCTGTTTTGCTATGAGCCGTGGTTTGTCGGGCCGCTATCCCGGCTGTTTGCGTTCTGTTTTTATCCAGAGTTCCACCGCGAGCGTTTCCGTGTCCGACTCTTTTGCAAGCGGTTTAAGCGGGCTTTGTTTGTGCCGTTGACGGCAAAAATGTGCAAACGGTTCGCGCGGGATTTTTATTGGGAATTTCGGGTGGCCCGGTTGCTTCTTGTGTGCCGTTTCGTCTGGTCTTTGCCGTTGTCGGTGCGCCAGTGGATGTACCGGCGTGGATGGCTGGTCTGAGACTTTGTGTAAGAGGAAACTTTTAGATGGTCGGAGGAGAGGAGCATCTCAGGGGGAGCCATTTACCCACCATAATGGATTGCCAAATTAAGCAGTGCTTTCAATCTTGGATTTGAACCAGAGGCCGGTTTGTCCACAATGGCTGATTTTAATTAACATGATGCCAATGGTGAATTGGGACTATAATCAACGAACATATATCCGTAGCCCCGTTACTTGGGTTGAGTAATCGTCAGAATCATGGAGAGTTTTATGATTGAAAAAATGTGGGCGGTTCTAACGACTTTTACTGAAGAATCTCAGCGAGCCGCCCTATCAAAATGCGCTGAATTGGGGCTTGATCCAAAGCGTGGGGTTGTGTCGCTTGATGAGTCATATATCAACCTCAATTCCGCATGTATCATTCTTAAAGATGCCATTGAGAAAAGAAAGCTGATACAGCTTCCAATCTCCATTCAAAAAGTATTTGTTGATGCTCTGGAAGAAATTGCCAGATCCCAAACTGGCTTGATGGCGGGGGCGGATGAGGTAGTTAATCTCGCTAATGCCATTGAAAAGCTAAATACCTGCATCTGGCAGTATGGTCTCCATAATCTTTCGGATGAGGTGTTAGGCTATCAGACTAAGCTGAACCAACTGAAAGGTATGGAACTCGAAGCAGTAGAGACCCTGAGAAAATTGCAGGAAGGTATTCTCGTAAAGGAAAATCTGGAACGGCTTTTAGGTGAAGCCGAAACACAAAGCGGATTGCTAAAAACGCTCGTTACGGGCGCGAACACCTCCGTTACCACGATAAACGAATCGCTCACACAAGCCACAGATTCAAGCCAGAAAGCAGCAGCATCATTAGCAATAGCTCAACAGAATGAAACCACATCCACTCAGGTACTTGCCACATCG
>JAHFEI010000250.1 GCA_023248615.1 Nitrospinales bacterium
GGGGGTGTTCAGCGATAAAACCAGCATGGACAGGGTTCTATACGCCGTTTTCACCTACGAAAACAAAAAACAGGGCGCGGTTCCCCTTTTTGCCCTGACACAAAATTCTTGACGTTACCTTCCGGGATATTAGTCGTTTGAAAGGTGTGCCATATGGCTTTAGAATGTGGGCATATTATGGAAACTGAAATAAAGCCGCCACATGCGGACGGGAACAAGGCATCTTACGTACCGCCTCTTTTGCGCCACTCGCTCAATCCCATCATCAGCGAGGATGAATTCGTAAAGCCGCTGGAGGAAAACGCCAAACCACTGTTCCGTCTGGCTACAGTAATCCAGAAGGATAAGAGCGGTTTCAACACCCGTTTCTACTTCAACCTTATGAACGAGGCGGAGAAGCTGGAAGTTTTCCTGGATGACCATGGCGCAAAAGAGAACAAGACATGGTTCTACGTCCGCGAACTGGTGGCAAGCATCCGCAATTTTTCCATTGCCGCGTTTCAGCTTAGCCACATCCTGGGCCGTTACCGCGACTACAGCCCGACGGAGTCGGAACACCAGGTGGAGGAGTTCCTTTTGCACGCTGATGATGTGGTGGCGCAGATTAACACCATAGTATCCTCACTCATAGGCGAGGCGGTTTCCGAGCTTAAGAGTTGCGGGTGCAACATGGAGGTGCGAAGCCTTAGCGCCGCCGATTTTAAGGAAATAGGGAGCAAGGCCAAGCTTCCCCGCACACTGGAGATGGAAAGCTACAAGACCAGCGAGCGGATGATAATGCATATCGTGGAGAGCTACCGCAAGGTGGCTATAAAGATAACCAGGGAGCAATACGGCAAAAAAATGGCGCCGGAGGAGTTTGCAAAGCTTATCCCGGCCCGTATTAACGAAACGAAAGTAAAGATACTGGAAAGCACGTTGCATAACATCCAGTCCGAGTACGATACGCATATCCGGATGACGCAGGAGGAATCCGGAGACCGTGAACTTCTAAGCCTGCGCGCCTTCATCTCCATACCTATGCACCTGCTGGAGATGGCGCGGTGGCTGATACATTTTTACGAGCGGCACGAAAACGAGATACACTCGGACAACAGCCGTAACAGGATAGCCGAGCTGGTTGATAAAAACCTTGTTTTGCGTCTCATATCCGGCTTCTGTCTTTTTTACACGCAGCGGTACATGATGATGGGAAAGCAGATGGCGGAAAAGGTTATGACGCGCCTTGCCCGCATTACGCGGATTTCAATCCCTGTTCCCAAACCGGCAGGGTTTCATGCGCGGCCTGCGTACTATATAACGCTGGTGGTGGAGGAGCATGGCACCGATGCCTTCCTGGTAGTCGGGAACCGGAAGTTCGACGCTCGCTCGGTGCTGGACCTGCTGGAGGCCGGAGGGCTTGCCGCCGATATGGAATTGTCGTCCGTAGAGTGCGAAGGGGATGAGCGCACCTTGGCGGATATCAAGATACTGTCCGAGTGCAATTATTGCGAGAACGAGCAGATACCCAAGGAGCTAAACTATATCCGCGTTGCAAGGAACATAATGGTATGAGTTATCTTCAGCAGTCCAAAAAAGAAATTGCGTCACTGGCTCCGGCCATTACCGCCATCAGCCGCCGCATATTCGAAAACCCGGAACTGAACTTCAAGGAGCAGTTTGCCGCCAGCCAGCTTGTTGCCGCGCTTAAGGCGGAGGGTTTTAAGACAAGGTGCGGAAAGGGCAAGCTGTCCACCGCTTTCGAGGCCACGTGGAGCGGTAGCCGCAAGAACCCTACCATAGCGATACTTGCGGAATACGATGCGCTCCCCAACATCGGTCATGCTTGCGGGCACAACATGATAGCGGCGGCGGCATTTGGCGCGGCTGTTGCCGTCAAAAGGATGCTGGGCGAAAAATGTGGCACGTTAAAAGTTATAGGCACCCCAGGGGAAGAGGGTGGCGGCGGAAAGTTGTATATGATAGGGGACGGGTGGTTTAAGGGAGTTGATGCGGCCATAATGGTGCATCCTGCAAACCACAACCGCACAATCGCGAGGATGCTGGCGGTGATGGAACTGGAATTCAAGTATTACGGGAAGGCTTCACATGCGGCGGCGCATCCTGAACTGGGGATAAATGCGCTTGATGCCGTAATAACGCTTTTCAACTCCGTGAACGCCATGCGGCAACAGACGCCGAATTTCAGCAGGGTACATGGCGTCATAACCCATGGCGGCGATGCCCCGAACATCATTCCGGAATTCGCCTCGGCCAGGTTTTTTGTGCGCGGTATCACCATGAAGGATTTCCATGCCGTGCTGGGCAAGGTAACGGACTGCGCCAAAGCCGCGGCAAAAGCCACGGGATGCACTTTGAAGATAGTAAAAAACCGGATGAACTATGAGCCTTTCGAGCCAAACAGGACAATGGGCCAGCGTTTTGCCGGGCATATCGCCTTGCTGGGCGCAAAGGACAGCGGCATACCGGAGAATGAGGATATAGGCTCATCCGACATCGGCAACCTTTCGCAAGTGGTGCCGTCGTTGCATCCGGAGTTCGCCGTTTCGGAGCCGCATATCGTCAACCACTCGCGGGAATTCTTGAAGGCTGTGGTGTCCCCAAAAGGGGAGGCGGCTATGATGAGGGCGGCCACGGCGCTCACCGCAACCGTGTGCGACCTTTTTACGGACGCATCGTTTGTCCCGGCGGTGCGCAAGGAGTTTGAGAAGTTCAAAAAAGGGAAGTAACGGTTCCATGTGGAATATGTTTCTGCATGCTGGCAAGGTTGCTTTGCCGTTTATTTGCCGATTGTGGCTGTTGAAATGTTGGGAGGTTCTTGCGAATGAGAAAGTTATTGGCGATTGCGATTGTTTTGCCTTTGTTGGCGCTGTCGGCATGCGGTAAAAAAGATGAAAAGAAGGCAGGGGATACTCAGGCGGCAAAACCGGCGGCAACATCCAGTGCAACAATCGCCTGAGGGCATACTGGCAATGGTGAAGGGACTATTCTAAAAATCCGCCGCCGACGACTACTTGCAGATACGGCCCGGTGAAACCGATTGTCGGCCCTCCGGCTATGCTTCCCTCGGTATTGCGCCAGTCGCCCGATGAGACCGACCAAAGGTACCCTGCGCGGAATCCGAACACGAAAATACTGTGCGAACCTCCGCCACTCCCCGACAAAATGCCATCTGCCGCCACCGCGAAATTAAGCAGAAAGCTGGAATTGCTCACGGAAGAACCATGCTTGGGGTTTGCCAGAAGCTGGTCGAAGGTGGGGGTGGCCGCGTCGTTCATATTCATGGTCATCGTCCCGAACCCCATGCCAACCTGCGGATAAAGCCGCATCGTTTTTTTGGTGTAGACCACGTACCCCGCGTTCACCAAGCCGTATCCGCCAGACACCATAGTATTGTATGTCCCGTTGGACATTTTTTTTTCAAGTAGCCCTTGCAGTTCGCCGCCTATCACCAGTTTGTCCAGCAACGCGTGGCCGCCTATGCCAATTGTGGTGAAATTCTGGTTTACCTTCGGGTATCCGGCGCTATCAAGCCGTTTGTTAAGCGCGTCCATATCTGGCGAGCTGTTTCCCAGAATCAGGTAAAAAAGCCCGCCCTTGTCAGGCCGCTCGAAAATAATCTCGTTGGCCG
>JAHFEI010000251.1 GCA_023248615.1 Nitrospinales bacterium
CTGAAAAAGGTACAAGGCGAGCTAAGGGCCATATCCGGCGAGAAGGCCAAGGGGATAATCGATGAATTCGATGCGAAGTTTGCCTTGTATTTCGAGGGTGTGAAAAAGGTATTCGAGATGACCGCCGACGTTGATACCACCATGGTCGCCTCGAATTCCACCGACCCGAAGGTACAGAAGATGCGGTCTGATTTCATGGCGGCCATCCACCAGTCTATGGACAAGAATAAGGTACTTGTAAGCGATGCCGAGAAGCCGTTTGACGAGATACAAAAGATCTACAATTCACAATTGAAGACTGCCAGCGATGAAGCCGACGCCAATTATGCACAAATCAAGTGGCTTGTCACCATCGTCGCCATCGTCGGCATTGCCATGGGCATCCTGATGGCGGTCATCATTTTGCGTTCCGTTATCTCCGCCATATCCAAGGTGATGGATGGCCTGAACAGCGGGTCGGAGCAGGTAGCATCCGCATCGAGCCAGCTTTCCGAAACCAGCCAGCAGATGGCGGAAGGGGCAAGCGAGCAGGCCGCCTCGATAGAGGAAACTTCGTCTTCGCTTGAGGAGATAGCCTCGATGACGAAGCACAACTCCGAAAATGCCAATACCGTTAACGGCATCATGACCGAGGGCAAGAGGTCGGCGGACGGCGGCGTAGGCAAGATGAAGGAGATGGTGACGGCGATGGGCGAGATCAAAAAAGCGTCCGACGACATCGCCAAAATCATCAAGGTCATCGAGGAGATAGCCTTCCAGACCAACCTGCTGGCGCTAAACGCGGCGGTAGAAGCGGCTCGTGCTGGTGAGGCTGGCAAGGGGTTTGCCGTGGTGGCGGAGGAGGTGCGCAACCTGGCGCAACGCGCCGCATCGGCATCCAAAGATATTTCCGGTCTTATCCAGAACGCGGTAGACAAGGTTGGCGTGGGCAGTAGCCTTACGGAGGAGGTTGCCAAGGCCTTGAACGAGATAGCCAGCCAGATAAAGAAGGCGGGCGACTTGGCCGCCGAAGTGGCCGCCGCATCCAACGAGCAGTCGCAGGGGGTGGAGCAGATAAACCAGGCTGTGACGCAGATGGATAGCGTAACGCAGGCCAACGCCGCCAGCGCGGAGGAGGCCGCATCGTCCAGCGAGGAACTGTCGGCGCAGGCCGAGGTGCTAACCAACTTTGTGGGCGAACTGGGAGGCCTTGTTTACGGTGCGGGGCACAGCGGGCATACGGGAGGCAACGGACACAAACAGCTTGCCGCGCCGAAAGCTGGCAGGCATTTTGAGCCGCTCCACCGCCCGCCAATGGCGGCAAAACCGAAAGGCCTGCCCCAGCCGAAGTTAGCGGCCCGAAGGCCGGCGCCAGGCGCTCCCGCACAGCATGCGGCGCCTGCGGCCAAGCCGAATAAAGTGGTAAAGGCCGATGAGGTTATTCCGTTCGGGGATGAAGGGTCGGAAGGCTTCTAGCCTCCCCATCCGGTGTCGGCAGTAGTCCGGCTCGCGCAAGATGCGAGCCGGACTTTTTGAGGGAGCGGGGTTTTATGCTGTTACCCGAAGATGATAAGGAGCAGTTTTCCCTATTTGTTGCCCGGTTCGTACTCAACTTTATAAGTAGCTCGGATGAAAAGGGCTTGCTTCCCCTGTTCGTAAAGGTTGCCAAGGATCCCGAATCGGAAGGATATGCTTTTGTCCGTGATTCTATAAAGCAAGGCCTGATACAAAACCTCAATAACGATGAGCTTTTAGCCGTATTCAATGAAATTGAGGTAGATCGGCAAAGAAATGGTTAGTTCCCGATTGAGGGAGGAAGTGAGGTAACTGCCGTCATGAAAAACATAAGCCTTGCCGGGAAAATGACGGCCATCCTTGCCCTTTTCGTATTGGTATCCGTGGCGATGGCGGTGGTCACCTTTAACGGCATGGCGGTCATTCTGGTGTGCGCCCAGGAAAACGCATCGGTCGGCAACAAGGAGGCGATGCTTATCGGCATTACCAACAACTTGATGGATATTCTCAGGATAGAAAGAGGGCTGATACTGGATTACGGCTACACACAAAACGATAAAGAGATACAACACCGGGACGCTAAATATGGCGAGTTGAAAAAAACTGAAGAGAAGCTGAGGGCGATTTCATCGGAGGCGGAGAAGAGGAAGCTTGATGAGTTTGATGCAAGGCTGGTCGCCTTCTATGGGCATTCGAAGGAAGTGGGCGCAATCGCAGTTACTTTTGATACCGATACGGTGGCCTCCGGATCGAACTCACCCACGGCGCGCAGGATGAGGGCGGACTTCAAGAAAGCCACCCACATGACGGTAGACGAATCTAAGCCTCTCTTCTACAAAGCGAGAACCCCAATCGATGAGATGGTAGCTCTTTATGATGGGCAGTTGAGGAACGCTTCTAAGCAGTCTCTGGCGACCTACAACGGCGTCATATGGGTTGTGCTGTTAACCGGCGCAACCGGCCTGGGTATTGGCCTTTTTATTGCCTTCATCATCCTGCGCTCCATAACCGTTCCAGTAATTACCCTGTCGCGCAAGATGGGAGAGATGACCGCAACCAACGAGTACGGCGGCACACTGCCGGTTTCTTCCAATGATGAGATCGGGGCACTGGTCTCAGCGTTCAACGAGATGAGCCTGAAAATAAAATCCCGCACGGACGAATTGCAGGGAGCCAACAGGGAAATGGAATCCTTCATTTATTCCGTATCGCACGATTTGAAAACCCCCATCATCACTGTGCAGGGGATGGCGAACCTTATAGAGAAGGAACTTGGGGACAGTTCCTCCAAAGATATCCAAACATATTTTTTGCACATGCGCCATTCCGTGCTGGTGATGAACGAGCTTTTGGAGGACTTGCTTGAGATGTCACGCGTGGGGCGGATGGACGTTGCCGCCGAAACTGTAAATGCAAACGAAGTCGCCGCCGAGGTGGTGGTGGAGGCCAGGGCTAACGCAAAGGAGCGGGAGATAGAATTCACCATCCAGCCCGATATGCCGGCCGCCAGCATGAACAGGAGGCGTTTGTACCAAGTGTTCAGCAACCTTGTTACCAACGCCGTTAAATTTATGCCCAAAACGGCGGAACGCCCGACCATAGAGATAGGGTGCGCCCCGAAAGGGGACGGGCAGTACCTGGAGTTTTATGTGAAAGACAGCGGCGCGGGACTTAAACAGGAGCACCATGAAAAGATTTTCAGGCTTTTCGAACGGCTCCATGGGCGCGAAATACCCGGCACCGGCATGGGGCTGGCATTCGTAAAAAAGATTGTGGAAAGCTCTGGCGGGAGCGTAAGGGTGGAATCTGCGCCGGGGAAAGGGGCAACTTTTTATTTCACGGCCAAGGCGGCGCGCTAAAACAATTTTGCGGAATGGAGTGGAACATGAGAAAAGAAGCGGTGATCCTTATTGTGGAAGACGAGGCATCCCATCGCCTGCTTATCCGAAAGGAACTGGAGAACCATAGCGTAATAAATACGGTGATGGAAGTGGGGGACGGGGCGGAGGCGCTGGATTATATCCACGGCAACGGAAAATACGCCGACCGCAAGGCATACCCCATGCCGGACTTAATGTTGCTGGATATTAAAATGCCTAAAGTGGACGGCTTTGAAGTGCTG
>JAHFEI010000252.1 GCA_023248615.1 Nitrospinales bacterium
CAGCCGAAAACCGCGCCGGGCATCGTCACCTACACCGCAACGCGCTGGGGTGGCTTGCTGAACCCCAGAAAAATGCCAAAGGGGGAAAAGGTACCACGCGCATCGGATTGCTACCGGTTTGTAATGGGCAACCCGGCGGTTGACGTGTGCGTTACAGGCCCGAAAAACATGGATGAGATGAAAGAGGCGCTAGTCTCGCTGGAGCGTGGCCCGATGGCGCAGGACGAGATGGCTTGGATGCGGCGCGTGGGCGACCACCTGCGCGTGAAGTAGCAAGCCCAGCTATTCTTCCGGCTCCGGGTTCTTCATCAGGTCTTCGTAGGCTGTCACGCCCTTATCCCTTTTCAGCAACACGCCGTAAATTATGCCAGCGCGTTTCGCCACATATTTGGAAGGGCCTATCGGGTTTAGCTTGCGCGGGTTCGGCAATACTACGGCCAGGCGTGCCGCCTCCTCCGGCGTAAGCGCACTTGCCGGTTTCCCGTAATAGCGCCTGGCCGCCGCCTCTGCGCCAAAAGTCCCTTCCCCCCATTCCGCCACGTTCAGGTATATCTCCAGTATCCGTTTTTTTGTGAGCGTTTTTTCCAGCCGCCAGGTCAGTATCGCCTCCCGGATTTTCCTAACGGGACTTTTCTCCGGCGACAGGAAAAGGTTTTTGGCAAGTTGCTGGGAGATTGTGCTTCCCCCCGCCTTGAGCTTTCCCGCTTTAATATCCTTCTCCAGCGCCGTCCGCATCCCTTCCATATCAAATCCCTCGTGTTGCCAGAACTTGTCGTCCTCTGCTATCAGCACGGCATCGGCCAGGAACGGCGAGATTTTTGATAGCGGCACCCAGGTTTGGGTTATTTTTATTTTCTTCCCTTTATTCGCCCACTCCCGCTCGCGCGTTTCCATGAAGGAAGTTTTTTCGGGGTTCCCGTTTTTTAGCGCCGTCACGTCAGGATAGATGAAATTAAACCCCACCCATCCCCCCGCCGCCAGCAGGAGAATGAATAAAATCCAAAGGAGCGCCTTAACCAATTTCCAAACCATCTGCATATACTAATAGCATTTACGGGGCGTGGCGCAAGGCGGTTATAATGGCGGTAATTAAAAAAGGAGGTACTTATGGGCTGGCTGGTGAAAATGTTATCGGTTCTGTTTGTTGTGGGGCTTTCTTCCGCCGCGTTTGCGGGAGCGGCTCCCGATGGGAAATCGCTCTATCTGGGCGAGAAATACAAGTGCTATTCGTGCCACGGCAAAAACGGAGAGGGTGCGGCAGGCCCGTCGTTTAAGGGAGTGGGCAAAAAATATTCGCAGGATGAGATGATGAAACGCGCCGCGCACCAATGCCCCCCCACAGGCGCATGTAGCCCGAAGGATATAGAGGCGTTGGTCGGATACCTGCGCACACTGTAAGGAGTTTCATGCCGCCTGTTTCCCTCCCCCTACAAGGGGAGGCGCAGGATGGGTTTTTGGTGTTGGCGCCCGTTGTTGGCGGGACAGGTTTTAACCTGCCAATTGCGTCCAGAGGACGCAACAACAAGCTAAAGCATGTTGCTACCGAAACATATCGATCCCCGTGTAAAGCTGTTACCGGGACACTACATTAGGCGCTGGAATTCCAGCCGGGATTTAAGCGGACAACTGACGGCGGAGCCGCCGAGCGTCCTATTTCTCTTTAAGGTTTTGGTGGCGGGGGGAGAAGCGTTTTTTCCATTTCGGCTACGGTGGCGATATCCAGCAGCGTACCGCGTTGTTTCAGCTTTTCGATAAGGTTTCGCCGAGCATCGGGGGAAAGGTTTTGCCCGAATTTGGATTTAACCTCCACCGTCTCCGGGATTATCCGAAACAGGGCTGTTTCCTTGAACGCTCTGGCGTAAATCGCCTCGCCCGGCGTAATTTTTGCGAAGCCGCCGTCGGGCTGGTATTTTTCCATCAGGGATTGCAAGGCTTCGGATGCAATTGAAATATCCCCCACCGTCTCGCCGCGCCCCTTTATGTAAACAGATTTGTAAAAAATGGATGCAGGGCAGGCATAGTTTGGCGAGCGCCAATAGGATGGAATGGAAGAATGGGGAAGGTAGGCCATAAACGTCACCTTGGGCGCGGTTTGCAAAAGAGTGTACTTTTCGCCCTCGGATGCGCCGTGAAACCATACGGCCCCTTTATGCCAAACAAAGTTAACCGGCACAACGCGCGGAAAACCGACAGGATCGGCAATGCCAAGTTGTCCAATTTCGACTGCGGCAAGTATTTTCGATACATCTGAATGTTCATCCATGAAATCGTCTCGCCGCATCGTGGAAATATACACCGATATCCCCGGAAGTGCGTCCGGTTTTTTACCCTCTGCGGATTTCAGATTTTGCAGGGCGTTCCGATATACTCATACGGATGGATTGCATAAAAAATAGGTTAAAGAAACAGGCTCCCTGCCAGTTCCCTTGCATGGCGGAGGAAACGGGGGAGATGCTATCGCTCGTCTGCTATTTCCCCGCGCCGGGAACTGGCCAGGTATGAGCCGCCCTGCCGGAATCTCGTTTTGCGTGATTACCGGCGGCCACAGGCCGGTCATGATGGAATCGCTCATCCGCAGTATTGTGCGGATGGGAGTGCCAGCCTACGAAATATTGGTTTGCGGCAACTGGCATGATGACCCGCGCATAGATTATGCCGAGCAAAAAGAGTGGGCCGCCAACGCCGAGGTTTGCCGCATGCGGAACTTCAACGCGCAAAGGGCGCGGTACGGCACGGTGATAGTTCTGGATGACGATGTGGAATTTTTTCCGGACTGGTGGGAGAAGATGCAGGCCCACAAGGAGTTCGACCTCGCCGGGTGCCGGGGGCTGGACCCAAGCGGCCAACGGTGGTGGGACTACCAACGGATAGGGCGTGGCAACCCGATAGCATTGCCGCACCTGCTGGAGTATGGCGAGAAGCACCCGGACGCGTACATCAGCGGATACTTCATGATGATGCGGTGGGAGGTGTGGAATGCCGTGCGCTTTGATGAAACGCGCAGGAATTACCAGCATGACGACATAGACTTTTGCCACCGCGCCACGGCGGCCGGTTTTTCTATCAAAATTTTTCCGGATGCGGCGGTGACGCACCATGTAGACCCGCGTGGCAGGGAGGAGAGCGAAAAGGCCAAGGCACAGTTCATTGCTTCGCATAACATGGAAGGGGCGTCCGATATGGAGTTGGGTACCAAGTACATGATGCTGAAAGAGTACAAAAAGGCGATAGCCCTTTTTAAGTCGTTTGCCGCCGAAACGGGCGATTTTCCCAGTACCTACAACCTGGCGTTTTGCTACGAGCAGGCTGGCGCTACGGACGATGCGCTTTTTTGCTACGCAAAGGCGGCAACAATTCCGGGTGAGATAGAAGCATCGCGCCGTGCCGCGGCGCATTTCCACGCGGGGGAAATACACAAAGCTTGCGGCAGGCTCGCCGAGGCCGAGTTGCACCTCAAGTCCGCGCTAGGGCTACAGCCCGACCACCGCAAGGCGGCGCAGTCGCTGGCAGGCCTGGGCAACATACGGGCGGCGGCAAAATGAAAATAGCCATCGCAAACTCCGTCGGCATAGGGGCGCAAAAAGAACGGTACGTGCATTT
>JAHFEI010000029.1:0-7516 GCA_023248615.1 Nitrospinales bacterium
ACCTGACTGGGCAACACGTCTCCGCCATCATTCCAGACGACCACCTTAAAATCCTGGTTGAGGGCTACATCTCCTTTCTGGGCGGGTGGAGCGGGGAAAGCCACTTCGAAACCGTAGCCGCCACCGGCCTGAAAAAAAACGGCGACCGTGTTGACATGGAGCTTTCCATTTCAGAATGCATCATCGGCCAAAAAATCCAATACGTCCTCATAATGCGCGACATATCGGAGCGCAAACAGGCGGAAGAAGCCCTGCGTAGAAGTGAGGAGCGATATCGCATACTCATTGAGCAGGGGCACGTTATCGCATGGGAAATGGATATTGCAACCTTGCGCTTCACCTATATTTCCAGCCACGCCGAAAAGTTGCTCGGCTATTTGGCGCAGGACTGGATGCAAGCGGGCCGATGGCAGGAATGGATACATCCGGAAGACCGCGATTGGGTCGTACGCTATTGCACCGAGGGCGCCACAAAAAAAGAAGACCACGTTTATGAATTCCGCATGGTTGCGGCGGACGGCAATACCGTTTGGCTTGAAAACCTCGTGTCTGTACAAGTGGACAGGAACAGCGGGAAGCCGGTTAGCCTGCACGGGTTTATGATAGACATAACCGAGCGCAAACGGGCTGAAGAAGCCATGCTGAGGGCAAAAATTGCGGCTGAAGAAGCCACAAAACTCAAAGACAAGTTCGTGACGCTTGTTTCCCACGACCTTAGAGGGCCGCTGGGAGTGATGATGGGATTCATTAAACTGGCCCATTCCAGGATGATAGGCCCAAACGAAGAATTGCGGGATATCCTTGGCCGCGCCGTCGGCGGCGGCCAGAAAATGCTGGCGCTGATTAGCGACCTGCTGGACATAGGCCGCCTCCACACCGGGAAAATAGTCCCCCAAATCCGATTTATCGACGCTTTTCTGGTTATCGAAAAGGCTGTCGAACTCCTTACGCCCATAGCGTCAAGCAAGGGGATCAAGATTGATAACGTCCTCCCACGGGGAGTCCGGGTCTACGCCGACGATACCCTGCTGGGGGAGGTATTTCAAAACCTGCTCTCTAACGCCATTAAATTTTGCCGGAAGGGAGACTCGGTGCGCATCTACATGGAGAAGTCCCAAAACCCCACTATCGCAGTGTCGGATACCGGCATAGGCATGAGCCAACGCCAGCGGGAAAGGATTTTCAGCTACGAGGAAAAGACCTCCACCATCGGCACATCAAACGAAGAAGGGACGGGGCTTGGACTGCCGCTAAGCAACGAGATTATGGAGGCGCACGGCGGACGGCTCAGCGTCCAGTCCGAGCCGGGGCGAGGTAGCACCTTCTTTGTCGAACTCCCGTATTTCCAGCCCAAGATTCTTATTGTCGACGACAACGGAAACGACCGCCTGCTGGTGCGTCAGCATCTTGAACCAATCTATGCGGAAATAGTGGAAGCCGCCGGAGGAAAAGAGGCTATCGACATCCTGCAGAAACGGGAAATCAACCTTATCATCTCAAACGTCTGGATGCCGGATATGAACGGGTTTGACCTGCTCATACTGTTCCGCCAAACCCCGAACCTGAACAAGATTCCGGTCATTGTGCTTACCGGTGATAATTCCATGGAAACGCGCCAACGGGCGCTAGGCCTTGGCGCCACCGACTTCGTTACCAAACCGGTAGACCCCACGGAACTCCTGCCACGTATCCGCCACATCATCGGCTGATGCAGGGAGCCAGAATCACTTGCGGTACTTGCCTTCCAGCGCCACTTCTGCCAAAGGTTTTCGCGCATTGGGCTTTTCGCGCTCTTGCAGGCTCTCCGGCAAGTCGCCCAAATCGCCGTATCGCCCCACAGCTATGGCACACATAGGCTCGTACTCATCTTCCGGCACGCCCAGCGCGGCAAAAACCCTATCCCGATGGAAACCTGCCATGCCGTGTGTGTACAGCCCGTGCATCCTTGCCTGCATGGTTAGAGACATCCATGCCGCCCCGCAATCGAACGCGGCCCAGTTGTTTTTTGAATTATCGCTTGCGAACGTGCGGCGCGCAAAAAGAAAGGCAAGTAGCGGCGCGGTTTTTGCCCAAACCTTGTTCCCATCCACCAGCAGTTCCAGGTACAACGCCAAATCGGCTTTTGAAACCGCGTACAAAAAAAGCCACGGCTGTTCGTTCATGCACGATGGCGCCCATTTAGCCGCCTCGAAAATGCTTCTCACCGTATCGTGCGGCAATGGCGCAGGGTCAAAAGCCCTGGGCGACCAACGCCCGGTAAAAACCGGATCGATTACCGCTTCCGTTATACGCCGATTTTCCGGCGGCAGTCCTTTTTGCCCCATGTTACCCTCCTCGTAATACTTTTGCGGAAAACCGGGATACGGAAAAACTCAGCCTCTTTTTTCCTGTATTTTCACCGCCTGGGCCACATCCCCAATCGATATATGCCCTTGCTCCAGCAGGATTTCGCCGATCTTTTTCGCCTGCTTCATTTCCTTTTGGGCGGTGATGGCATTTTCTATCTCCGCGTCACCAAGGGTTGGCACGACAAACCGTTTAAGTATCTCGCCTAAAAGGAGCCTGCGCTTCTGTGTTTTGGATGGGTCTTTGGGCGGCGAACCTTTTCCCCCATCATTAAGCGCCTCTTTGTCAATGATGGCGCTCTTTATCCTGGAAGTGGCGCTTTTCACCCCCTGCCCTACCTTGTCGGCAGTTTTTGTAAACGAATCGTAAATCACTTTCAGCACAAATGCCCCGACAATCAGCGCAATCGGAACGAGGACAAAGGAACTCATCACCGCAATCTGCTCATTTTTTTTGCCCACCATTTTTTCGCCGGCATCCATGCTCTTTTTGGCGTGCTCTTTCATCATCTCCGCGATTTCATCACCGCCACCGGCGGCATCGCCCACGGTATCCAGGGTATCCTCATCAATGTACGGGAGTATATGGTTGCTTATGAAATCGTGTACGGAGTGGTGGGAGTGGTGGGAAACGAAATCGGGCATTGAATGGATAAAGTGGAACAGGTCAACCATCACTCCCCCTATCAAAATTACACTGGCTAATAAAACCCGTTACCACTTCTAACACAAACGGCAATAAAGTGAAAGGCGGTTTTTGCCGCCGGACTTTTGCAAAAATCTCAAGCGGCGCAAACGGCTGTTTGCCTATAAAATACTCCTGTGGGGAATGTTGAGGGGAGATATCCGTATGCCAGATGAAAACCGGCCTGTAATCGGGCTGGTGCTGACCGGTGGCGGCGCACGCGCCGCGTACCAAGCCGGGGTGTTGAGGTATATTTCCGAGCTTTACTCCAGCCGCCAGTGTCCCTACTCCGTGTTCTCCGGCGTATCAGCAGGGGCTATAAATGTGGTGGGGCTTGCCGCCGGGGCAAGAAACCACGCCCAGACGGCAAAGAAACTTTGGACCCTTTGGAAAAACCTCCGGCACGATATGGTATACAAATCGGATGCGCGTTCGCTCCTTTCCATAGGAGTACGTTTTTTGATGGATCTTTCGATGGGTGGAAAAGTGGCTCCACCCACATCCAACTTCCTCCTTGATACCACACCCTTGAGAGCCCTCCTGCAAAAAGAGCTAATCTTCAACTCGCTCCGGATGAATATCGGAAACGGGATAGTGAAAGGCGTTACCCTAAGCGCCACCAACTACCTTACTGGCACCAACATAACCTTTTACGATACCTCGCAAGACGCGCAGGACTGGGTGCGAAGCCAGCGTATATCCAAATCCACAAACCTCACGATAGACCACCTTATGGCCTCTACCGCCATTCCTATTTTCTTCCCGCCCGTCATGCTGGGAAGCAGCTATTACGGCGATGGTAGCGTACGGCTTACGTCGCCCATCAGCCCGGCCATACATCTGGGGTCGGACAGGATACTGGCCATCGGCATACGGCACAAGCTTCCGGCAGAAAGCATACTCGAAATGAATCGGGGAAGAATGGACAGGATTGTGATGGCGGATATCGCTGGCCTCTTGTTGAACTCCATTTTTATGGACTCGCTCGGTTCGGATATAGAACGGCTGGAGCGCATAAACAGGAGCATCAGCCGCATGGACGAGCAGGCGCGCAAAACACACCCGGATAAGCTACGCCCACTGCGCCTTTTATCCATTAGCCCCTCGCAAGACCTAGGAGCCATGGCGGCGGGGCAGTTCGACAACTTCCCCAAACTGCTCCAGCACCTTTTGAGGGGTATCGGCGCAACCGGAGAAAACGGGAGTGAACTGTTCAGCTACCTCGCATTTGATGGTAGCTATACTACGCGCCTGTTGGAACTGGGCTATAAGGACGCGCAATCGCGCCATGATGAGATAGTGAGCTTTTTCGAAGACTGACCGCATCGCACCCAGAAACCAGGTAGCGCACCAGTTGGAACTTTCTCTTTTGGAAAAGTGGGAGATGGATTCGCGAAGCGCCGGTAGGTGCTACTTCAGTCGCACAAGTGGCGAATAAATTCGCCACTACCAGATGCAATACCAAAAACTAAAAAATATGCAGTAAATTAGACTACGACATTGGAAGCCTTTTCTGATACACTTTTGCCATATGAAAATTGGAATCCTAACGGGTGGTGGGGACTGCCCCGGACTTAACGCGGTAATCAGGAGCGCGGTGCGTACTGCGACAGACCATTACAAATGGGAAGTCGTAGGCTTTCTCAACGGGTATAAGGGTCTGGTAGAGAATAAGACGCGTCCGCTTGATTCAAGGGCGGTAAGCGGCCTTCTGGCGCGTGGCGGAACGATGATAGGTACTTCAAACGTAGATAACCCATACGCATTCAAGGAAATAATAAATGGCTCGCGCGTTACGCACGATGTGAGCGACAGGGTGGTAAAAACATATGAAGCGAACGGGCTTGATGGCCTGATTATTATCGGCGGGGACGGAACCCTTGCCACTGCCCTAAAGCTGTACAAGGAAAAAGGGCTCAATATTGTCGGCGTCCCCAAAACGATAGATAACGACCTTTCCGCGACGGATTACACATTCGGGTTCGATACTGCCGTTAATATCGTTACCGAAGCGGTAGACCGAATAAAGACCACAGCCGAATCGCATGACCGCGCAATGGTGGTGGAAGTTATGGGGCGCGATACCGGATGGATAGCGCTACATTCCGGGCTGGCCTCCGGCGCACATATAATCGTGATTCCCGAGATACCTTACGATATAGAGAAAATTGCGGAGAAGATATATGAGCGCAAGAGCAAGGGCAAACACTTCTCCGTGGTATTGGTAAGCGAAGGCGCAAAGCCGCTGGGCGGCAATATCACAGTAAAGAGGCTGGTGGACGACCCGTCCAATGCAGTGCGGCTGGGCGGAGTCGGCAATGTGCTGGCAGACCAGATAGAAGCCCTGACAAAAATCGAAACTAGGGTGGTTACGCTGGGGCATGTCCAGCGTGGCGGCAAACCATCCGCCTTCGACAGGATTTTATGCACCCGGCTCGGGGTCGAGGCGGTCAATATGGTTGCAAACAAGGAATTCGGGAAGATGGCCTGCCTTAAGACGCCATTCATCAAGTCCGTTCCCCTGGAGGAATCGGCCCACAACCGCAAGGTAGACCCGAGCGACCAGATGATAGGCGAAGCCAGAGCGTCCGGGATATCGTTCGGCGACTGACCATGTCGCTAGCCCTTAGCATCCGAGCCGCCTCCGCAAGCGAACTTCAACTAATTGAATTCGAGATTTTCGAAAAGAATCCGGACGGTGGCATAGCCTCTAACTTCTACGGCATCAGCGTCAACAAAGTGCGGGAGGTCATCAGAACCCCGGACTCCATAGCGCGCACCGCTAAAGACCACCCCGCCATGGAGGGAGTCATTGACCTGCGTGGTGAAGTGATACCGGTGATACACCTGCCGAAATGGCTGGGAAAGTACGACCCGCAGTTCAAATACGAACGCATAGTCATAGTGGAGTTCAACATGCTCCGCGCCGGACTTTTAGTTAACCGGGTGCAACGCATCCATCATATCCCTTATGCCAAATACTCCCCCCCTACCCCGTTCATGCGTGGCGGAAAGCAGATAGTCACCACCGGCGTCATACGTAACGAGGGAAAAATCGTTATGATGCTGGACTTTGAAAACATGCTGGCCGATATAGACCCGGAAACGCGAGCCGATATGAGCGAATTCAAACCTGTGGCCCAAAACCACGGAAAGTTATTGGTTGTGGATGATTCCGAAGTGTCCAGGGAAATGCTTTGCAATGCCCTCACGCAGTCCGGCTATACGGTACTGGAGGCGCAAAACGGGCTGGACGCGCTAGACATACTGGAGGAACATTTCCAGCAAAGCCAGTCGCTGGTACACGCGGTGGTTACGGATGTGGAAATGCCACTGATGGACGGCCTAACCATGATATCCAAATTGAAAGAGGACAAAAGGTTCCGCGAGATACCGGTTATCATATTCTCTTCCATGGCTTCGGAGGAAAGGATAGCGCGCTGGAAAACTATGGGAGCCGACGATTGCATAGGCAAGCCTCTCCTCTCCGTCCTTCTGGAACGGATAGGCGACCTAACGCCAAACTCCTGAGTCACATTATCTGCGTGCATAAGACGCATCCCAGGCTGGCTTACTCCGCGTACTTGCACCCAACCAGCACGGCGGGTTCCATTGAATTGTAGCTGATATAGCTACCTTTCACGACATACCACCAACCGTTGGAGTACGCTTTTTTGCCCTTTTGGGAATGCAGTTGCTTGACTGTTGACGTCTTGCCGTTGTCGCATTTGATCACGTATTGGGTTTCTTCCTCGTACTCAATTTTCTTTTGCACGCTCCACGCGGATGCGATGGTAGCCACAGATAAAAAACAAAAGCATAACAGTAAAATCTTCCTACACATCTTAACCGTGCACCTTTTCCAGCATTTCCTTGGCCACCTTCATACCGGGTTCCAGTTCTAGGCATTTCTTAAAAAACCCGACAGCCTTGGGACCATCATTCCTGCGATGCCACATCATGCCGACATTGAAGTAAATCCCCGGATCATTCTTGTCCAGTTCCATGGCCTTATTGTACGTCTGCTCGGCCTCTTCAAACCGGCTGGCGCGGCTAAGCGCAATCCCGATACGGTTGTAAACATATATGAACTCCGGCGATTGGTTCCGCGCCATGTTAAAGTAATGCAACGCCTCGTCTATAAGGTTCTTCTCAAGGAACATGTTGCCCATGTCCATTATCATCCTGACGTTGTTCGGCTCCATCGTTAGCGCCTTATCGAACATTTCCGTGGCCTTTTGGATATCCCCCTTCTCAAAATTGGCCTTGCCGATAAGATATACGGCCTTTGCGTTATCAGGGGAATGTTCATAGGCTCTTTCCAGCACCCGCACCGCCGTATCAAAATCGGACTTTTCTATCAGCGCCTCACCCATCTTAAGGTACGCATCCAGAAACTTTGGGTCTTCCTTCAGCGCAAGCCGCAGTTCCTCCTTCGCCTTGTCCACATCCCCGTTTTCAAGGGCCTTGCACCCCAAATGGTAAT
>JAHFEI010000029.1:7526-13037 GCA_023248615.1 Nitrospinales bacterium
CCCTATCTGGCTTTTTTCCACCTTTTCCGACTGCATAAGGGCAATGATAAATTTCTCCACCTCGCCCAGGTTCAGCGGCAGTTTGCAGTAGCGGCCCACCATGTTCCTCTTCGCGTAGCTGTTTGCGTACACCTCCGGAGAGCGCGAAAAAACCAGGATGGGTGTGCTGGCAAAACGGTGGCTGTCCACCATCCGGTCTAGCAAGTCATCGTTATCTTCCTGCTCCGCTTTCAGGAATATGAAGTGGAACGAAGAAAGCTCCAGCTTGCTCCAGGCGGCTTCGGCATCCTTCACTTCCACAATGTTCATAAGGCGTTTTTCGTGGAGCCAAGCCTTCACAAGCTTGAATTCGGGCGGATTAAAGCCGATGAACAGCAACCGGCTTTTCTCAAACTTCAAAAATAGTTTTTCTTCAGGTGTCATTCTCTTTTACCCATATACGGCGTATTATAGCGGACGATGACAACTAATCAAAAAATAGGAGGTACGCTGTACCTAGTAGCCACCCCGATAGGGAACCTGAAAGACATCACCTATCGCGCTGTGGAAACTCTTGGCCGGTGCGATGTTATTGCCGCAGAGGATACCCGCACCAGCAGGGTGCTGCTAGACCAATACGGCATCGTGAACAAGCAGATGATAAGCTACTTCGGCCCACGCGAGGCGGAGAGAGCCGAAACGCTTTTGCGCATGATGCTGGAAGGGAAAAACGTAGCGCTGATAACGGACGCCGGGACGCCGGGCATTTCCGACCCGGCTGTTAAGGTTGTCCGACGCGCCATAGCAAACGGCATAAACGTGGTGCCTATCCCCGGCGCATCCTCCCTTCTGGCGGCGGCCTGCGCATCGGGTCTGGATACCTCCGTATTCGTTTTCGTAGGTTTTTTGCCGGTAAAAAGCGGAAGGAGGGCAACACAGCTGAAACAATGTTGCCAGGAAGACCGCACGGTAATCCTGTTCGAATCCACCCACCGCATAGAACGCCTTTTGGGAGAACTGGAAGGGCTTATACCGCAACGGCGTATTGTGGTTGCGCGGGAACTGACAAAGATGTTTGAGGAGTTCCAGCGCGGCACACCAGCCGATATAAAATCCCGCATGAAGGGAAAAAAGCTAAAAGGGGAGTTCGTCGTCCTTATCCCTGCGGAGTCGGCATATCCGGTTGAGCTTCCTCCTGCCGATGGGGATGGCGGTTCACAATAACGCCAGCAGCCCTTACCAGCCTGTCGTGGAACAAATAACCGGAGCGTGCCTCCTCTATCACCATGTCATCCGCAAGGTTAATATCGCACACCACGGAAAAAGCCTCGTGCAATGACGGGTTGAACTTCCCCCCCTTCGCCGCTATCCTTTCGACATGGAACTTTGAGAGCGTCTTAAGCAACCCATCCAGCACCATGCTCACACCCTGGCGCATCGGGTCGTCTTTTTCCGCATGGTTAAGCGCCAGCTCAAGGTTATCCACCACCACTATCAGGTCACGCACCAGCGGCAACTCGGCATACTTCAACTCTTCCTGTTTTTGGCGCTCAAGCCGTTTGCGGGTGTTCTCCAGGTCTGCGCGTTGCAAAAGCATTTCATGCCTAAGCTTTTCGATATCCTCTTTTAGCGCCGCAACCTCGTCGGCAGGCTGCAACGCCTGTGCTGTCTCTTCCGTGGTAGCGCCGGAACCCGCTTTTTTTACTTCTTCATTGGCGTTATCTTTGCTTTTCATCTGCCCTCCTCCATCATGTTGCCCAACGATGTGGAAAAATAGTCCAGAAGGCCTAGAAGGTACGGATAGTCCATCCTGCGGGAGCCAATCACGCCTATTGCGCCTCCCCACAGGTCGTCCCTGCCACAGGCGTGCGCCACTATGGCACACCCATCCACCCCGGAATCATCCGGGCCAGCGCCCATTTCAACCGCCACTCTCCTGCCGTCAAGGCATTTATCCAAAATCGCAAGAATTCGTTTCTTGTCGCTTAACAGCTTAAACATCTCTTTCAGTGTCTCCGAGTCGTTCCTGAATTCCGGCACATCCAGCAACATGGCGGTACCGCCCACCAAAATCTCGGACAGGCTCTGCCGGGAAACGAGCTTTTCGTTTATTGCCAAAGCCCGTGCCCTCAGCCTGCTCACGCTAACCTCCCCTTCCGAGATATCGTGCAACAACGCGTTGCGTATCTGCCGAAGCGTCCGGCGCGAGTAGTCGCGGTTGATGAGGTTCGCTATTTCGACCAGCTCGATTTCCTTAAAGTCCTCCCCCACATCCACCATGATGTTTTGCACGCGCCCTGTAGAGGTTACCAACACCACCTGTATCTGGCTTGCCGACACCCGGATAAAGTATGATTTCTCGATTATGTCCGAGGATATTTTCGGGAACAGCACTACGCCGGCCTGGTGCGAAAGCCCGGCCAAAAGCCTGGAGACCACCGACAACATATCTTCAGGCCCTTCTTTGCCCCGCTCCAGGCACTCGTCTATCATCTTCCTCTGGCGGGCAGGCAATGTCCTGGCCGTCAACAATTCCTCGACGTAAAAACGGTAGCCAGTATCCGTAGGAATACTTCCGGCGGAACTATGCGGCTTTTCTATATATCCCATTGCGTCTAGGTCTGCCATGATGTTGCGTATGGTGGCAGGGCTTAGGTGCAGTTCACCAAGAAGGTTGCGGGAAAGGGTGCGCGAACCAACCGGCGCCGGATTGCCGATATTGTTCTCCACCACGGCGCGCAACACTTCCCGCTCCCGTTCACCTATCGTCTCTTTGTATATGCGCCCCATTCTGTCCTTTATCTTAAACTCAAAATGAACCCAAAACCTGTTCGCCACCTATCATAACAAAATCCGGGGCCTGTGCGCGGAATATGAAATCAAGCGGATCGCTTTTGCCGTCCCACGCAAATGATATCAAGTCTGCCTGTTTCCCATTGGCGATGCCACCACACTCCAGCCCCAGCGCAATGGCGCCGTTTATCGTGGCCGCCTCCAGCAGGCATGCGCGATCCAACCGGGGAAAGTACAGGGCGGCGGCGCGGAGTTCGTCCAGCATGGAAAGCGATGTATTGCTGGCTAGCGAATCGGTTCCAAGCGCGGGACACATTCTGCGGGCAAACATCGCCTCCAGCGGCATTACGAGCTCACGTCCAAACCAGCGAGAGGAGCCGGGACAAAATACCGGCACCGAGTTAGCGGCGGATAACCGCCCCATATCCTCCACATTAACGGAGTTCAGGTGGACGGCAAGCATTCGCCCAAGTACGCCATATCCCTCCAGCAATTGGACTGCGGAAACGCCATAACCTGCAAACCTGTCCGGCGCGGCTCCCCTTTCGGCAAACAGCGCGCCCATATCCCCTCCCCCATTCCGCAAGTATTCGTCTTCGGCGGCAGACTCGGCAACATGCGTTGTCACGGGCAGGGAATATTTTTCCGCTATCCCTTCCAGCAGGCGGAACAATGGTCGCGACACGGTGTGCGGGGCGTGTGGCGAAACTCCCGCCATAATCCCCATTTCACGAAGCGCCATCACTTGCCTCCAGACATTATCCGCCGCTTGCTCCGCGTCCTTTTCCAGAGGGGCTATCGCCTCCACAAAAACTACGCCACGCAATTTTGATGCGGCCAGTGGCGCGGCGTACTTTGCATCGCTCACGATGTCGCCCACGGACGTGGTGCCGGTAGAAAGCATTTCGGCAATGCCCTGCCGCATTCCACGCTCCCGCTCTTCATCCATCACGGAGGAATTGAACTCGATAACCTGCCGTATCCACCCGCAAAAATTGCTGTCACAAACTATCCTGCCGCGTGCGGCGGAAAGCTGGAGGTGGCTGTGGGCGTTGACAAACCCCGGCATCACAATATGACCGGACAGGTCCAGCACTTTGTCGAAACGGATGCCGTCGAACTCCGCCTCCGCACCGACGGCATCTACAACGCCGTTTTTTATGGCAACGCAACCATTATGGATAGGCGGAGATACGACGGGATAAACAAGCCCCGCCCTGATAAGCATATACATCTGCAAATAATTTACAGCAGAACGGGGAACATAAGGGGAGTTTTATTTGGAAAGGAATTCGCGGGTGTTGCCGTTCTTGCCTTTTGACACTACGCCAAGCATCGGGTCGGTTTTTTTGCTCAGGGAGTTGAATGGATCGTACACAACGCCAATGTTCATTTTTGCTCCGCCCATATAAGATATCTCAAACGGTATGGTGACGGCTTTTTGCTCTTTGAAATCAAAAGTGATTATCCACTTGCCTATTCCCTGAGGGCCTGGGGAAAGGGCATCGGTAACTACCACAGGCCCCTGCAAAGTACCCAGCCGCACGCTTTCCGGGGACGGCTGGGCAACAACCAGCAGGTTGCACTCCGCCCGATATACCCTGCCAGCGGAAGAAACGGTTACGCACTCCACAGAAACCGGCGCGGAAGGTTTTACCGCCCAAGCGGCATCAGGCATGCCCAACAACAATAATACCAGCGCGGCTAGCAATCCGACAATTTTGATGGCTAATCCCCCACCGCTTTTTTCTTGGAAGAAGACGAACCAGACGATGTATCCCCTCCCGCTTTTTTGGTGGAGGAAGATGAATCTGATGATGTGTCCCCTGCCGCTTTTTCGGTTGAAGATGACGAATCCGATGGTGCATCCCCTGCCGCTTTTTTGGTCGAAGAACCCGATGAGCCGGACTTGGGATAATCGGTCTTGTACCATCCGCTCCCTTTAAGCTGGAACGAGTTTAACGAGATAATCCTCTTCATCTTCTTTTTGCAGGTAGGACATTTGGGCGAGGGCGTTTCAGATATCCCGTGCGTAATTTCTAAGACCTTCCCGCACTGGCTACACTGGTATTCGTAAATAGGCATTTCAACCGCACTCCTTTAAACCAAAGAATTTATAGCTACGTTAAGGATAAGACTGATTTATAAAATGTCAAGCCACTCGCGGTACTTGGGGTTTTTCCCCTGTATCGCGGCGAAGAAAAGGTCGTGCAGTCTTGTGGTAATAGGGCCGACCTTCCCGGTTCCCACATTGCGGCTATCCACCGAGCAGACGGGAGTCACCTCAGCCGCCGTGCCAGTTAGAAACACCTCATCGGATATGTACAACTCATCGCGGGCAAAAAACTGCTCCACCAGCGGGATGCCGGCATCCTGAGCCAGGCGCATTATGCTGTCGCGGGTTATCCCTTCCAGTATGGAAACTGCCGGAGGGGTCTTTACCTTGCCTTTGCGCACCACAAAAATATTCTCGCCGGAGCCTTCCGCCACATTGCCGAACGGGTCCAGCAGTATCGCCTCATCAAAGCCCATCCGCACCGCATCCTGTTTGGCCAGCACAGAGTTGATGTATATGCCGGTCGCCTTTGCCTTGCACATCGTGATGTTGGGATGGTGGCGCGTGAAGGATGAAACGATAACCTTTATGCCGTTGGCCATCGCGTCATCCCCCAGGTACTTGCCCCACGGCCAAACCGCTATGGAAACATGCACCTTCAGCCCCTTGGGATTCAGCCCCCG
>JAHFEI010000253.1 GCA_023248615.1 Nitrospinales bacterium
AGTCTGGTTTTACCCTGATATTCCATAGTAGTATCTGCCGTTGCTATGCTGGTTTTTCTGCCGTTTTCGCTTGGTGATTGAGGATAAAAAATTGTTTTTTAAAAGTTTGCTTCCTATACTCCTTACGTTTGTTTTTATTGGCAATGCGTTTGCCGATGATGTCGCATTAACCACGAATTCCGGTGGCTCTGATACTTCTTATCGCATAGGCAGTAAAGAGTATTTAAGGAGCTACTGGACTGATGGCATAAAGCTTGCCTCCGCCCCCGCTAGGTGGGACGGGGAGGACTGGCTGAAGGCCGGAGTGGTGCTGGGCGTTACCGCCGGGTTGTACACCTTCGATGCGCGTATACAAAACTGGTCGCAGAAAAACCGTAATGAACGCGGAAATTCCTCCGATGATGTCGCGGTCATTTTCAAAAATTTCTGGGATGAGGCGTACTTGTTTCCGGGGCTTGCCGCCCTGTATGTTTACGGGCATATTGCGGATAGCGAAAGGGCGCGTGCCACTACGATGCTTAGCTTGCAAAGCTGGTTTTACTCTAGTGTAGTTACGGAGGGGCTTAAGTTAACAGTCCATAGGCACAGGCCAAATACTGGCGACGCCTACGATAGGTTCGACGGCCCAGGCGCATCCAGTTCGAATTTGTCGTTCCCGTCCGGGCATGCCTCCACCGCGTTTTCCATTGCCACGGTCATTGCGAATGAGTACGACGATATCGGTGCAGTACCCCCCATCGCCTACACGGCGGCCACTTTGGCGGCCCTTTCCCGCGTTAACGACAACGAGCATTGGGCATCCGATGTGTTCTTCAGCTCGGCGTGCGGATATTTTATCGGCAAAACGATGATCCGATGGCATAAGCCGGATTCGTACGCAAAGCTGATAATCATTCCTGTGTTCGATGGCAGGAACGCGATGGTTTACATGGACTACGCGTTCTAAACTTCCTGCGTACAAATTCTGTCATAGCCAGAAGGCCAATGATGGCGCCATCTAGAGGAGGATATCGCGCAACACGGATGGAGCCACGCCAACCCATCGGGCAGGGTTGGTCATGCGTTGGCGGTTGGTTGCCGCGCGGCTCCAAGTTTTTTTCTTACTTCGTTTGCGCGATGGTCGAACCATGCCCGCAAGGCCCAGTTCGACGTTGCCAGCAGGAATGAGTTGCGGACTATCCGCCTGACATCGCCCTTCGATATTTTCACGTTCTTGCCGGAGTTGAAGATGTCTTCATTTTCCACGCACTTCGCGTAGGATTCCAGCGCCATGAATAGCGGTATCAGGCAGAAGACCCGTATCCTTACCGCAAAACGCGGGAGGCGCGTGACATATTCTATGGCGTCCTCAAGGTAGGGGAGGGCGTTTTCCACCATTTCCCGCAGTACGTTCATGGCATTTTGCCGATGCTGTGGCTCGCAAATAGTGGCGTAATCCACGCCGTTTTTTTCCAATATGTCTTGTGGCCAGAAGTAGCGCCCCTGCGGGATGTCGTGTGCCACATCGCGCAAAACGTTTACTTTTTGCAGTGCGATGCCGAAGTTTTTTGATAGCTCCATTATCTCGTCACGCAACCCGGCGCTTATCCCGCCGGACAGGTGAAAGAGGTGCGTGTTGAGATATCCCACTATACCGGCGACGTAGTAGCAGTATTGCTCCTGGGCTTTGAAGTCCAATACCGGTTTATTTTGGAACTCCAGCATCCCGTGTACCATTTCCCGGGCGTACTTCAGGATTACGTCTTGTTCGTCCCGGGTGAAACTGTAAAAAACCTCAAATACGCTACGCACGTTTTCCAGCAGGATGCTCTCGTATGTGTGGTCTATTTTCGATAGCAGGAATTTGCGGTGCGTGTCGAACATTTCTTCATCTGGCGGTTTTTGGGCCAGCAGTCCCAGAAAATCCGCGAAAGCTTTTTTCTTCACCTCCAGCGGCGCACCGGCGTCTTCTATGGTGTCTATGATACGGAAAATAAGGTACGCCGCCATCATACGTTCGTTCAGCCCATCCGGTAGCTTTTGTATGCAAAGGGCGAACGAGCGCGAAACGGCCGGGAGGATATCCCAGCAGAGTTTTGTATGGTTCCGCAGGTTTTGCATGTCCATGGATTATATATCCCTTTGCGCGGGATGAAAGGCCTTTTGCGGTGAAATGTTTATTTAGGCACCTATGTTTAGGTATTTTCCAAACAGCCATGGTCTGACTGATCTCGGGAATATTATTCGGGAATGATTATCGTTCCACTTCCACCCAGGCTATGTTGGGCAGGTCGCGGTACTTGCCATCCAAGTCCATGCCGTATCCGAACAGCCAGTGGTCTATCAGTTTTCCGTTTTGGGAATAGGTGGGGGCGGAGCCGATATCCAGGTTATGCACCATAAAATCGGACAGGTGGGAATATTGGGCGTATTTGTTTATCACCGCCGCAACCCGCACTTCCGCCGGGCGCAGTTCCTTTAGCATCTCTTTTATGAACTCGATTGTGGCGCCGGTATCTACTATGTCGTCCACCACCAGCACTGTGCTGTTGCGCAGTGTTTCCGGCGAAAGCTCCCCGGATTCAAGCCGCGCCTGGCCAGTGACGCTGGCGCCATGTGTGGTGGCAACTTTTATTTCGTGCAACTGGGTGGGAATGCCTAGGGAGTCCAGCTCCCGCCGCAGGTCTTTTGTAAACGGCCTCGCGCCGTTAAGCACGGATATGATTTGCAGTGGAGCCGCACTGTTTTTGCCCGCCCATTCGGCTATTTGGTGCGCCACGCGCCGCACCCCCATAGCAATGCCGGATTCGCTAAGGATTACCGTGGCATTAGCAGGCATGCCGTTATGCTCAGTTACCATACGATATATACGCCCCAGGTTTCGGTTTATCCGCCAGCCGGATTGCTATTTGCGATTATATGTCGCCGTGCCGCGTTGCGGTAGCGGCCTTCGCAGATTTTAGGGTAATCCGCATTTGTTTTCTACACAATTCCGGTTGGCGTATTGCGGGGGAACTCTGCTGACTCAAACCCCTCCTGCACCTCCCCTTGTAAGGGGAGGCAAATAGCGTGGGAAGCATTGCCCATCTTGGGGCAAGGGCAAAGTACAGGCTTGTATCTGAAAGCCTGTACCTACCAATACTCAGGAGTGCCTGTATCCACCGGACGCAGGGAGACTGCCCATGCATATACCAATAGGTCGGTTCGCGCCCGTCAACTCCCGCTACTTTGGTAGTGGTTTACGCCTGTTCTCCATGCCAACAGCGAAAACGAAAAAAGCACAATGCCTACCACCGGGGTCAGCATTTGCAAGACGGGGTTGAAAAGGTTATCGCCGGTTTTTTCCAGGAAGAACTGTGCCGGGTAGAAATTGATAAACGCTACAGGAAAGAGGAACGTAAGGAAGAACTGCACCCCGTAATTGTAGATGGTGACGGGGTATACAACGAACTCTTTGCTGGAGTAAACCACCGTATGCACCAGCGCGGAATTGCGAAGCGTCCAAAACGCGACGGCTGTTACGAACAGCCGTATTGCCCCTTGTATCAGCACCCCTCCCAAAATCACCAGCGGCAGGAAAAGCATTTTTTTTGTCGTCCAATCAATGC
>JAHFEI010000254.1 GCA_023248615.1 Nitrospinales bacterium
GCCACGAGTATGCGCTGAACCTGGGGCTGAAAGACTACCGGGAGTACAGCTTCAAGTCCAAACTGCGCGACTACAGCCCGCAGGACTGCCTGGAGTTCCACGACTCCATAGAAAAATCCGCCGTGCCGCTGATGAGAAAAATAGCGGAAAAACGAAGGCGGGATATGGGCCTGAAAACCCTGCGGCCATGGGACTTGCATGTAGACCCGCTCGGCAGGCCTCCGCTGGAGCCGTTCAAGGAGGTAAAGCAGTTGCAAGAAGGCGTTGGAAAAATTTTCGGGCAAATAGACCCGCGGCTTGGCGGGATGTACTCCGCCATAACGGAAATGATGGACCTGGATAGCCGCGACGGCAAAGCGCCCGGCGGATACCAAACTACTTTCGAAGAGCGGCGCATCCCGTTCATATTCACCAATGCGGCGGGGCTGCAAGGCGATGTGACCACTCTCCTGCACGAGGGAGGGCATGCCTTCCACACCATTTCCTGCCGCACACTCCCGATTATCTGGTATCGCCATGCATCCATGGAATTTTCCGAGGTCGCCAGCATGACACAGGAGCTTTTCGGTAACGGCAAGGTATCCGTCTTCTACCCGGATGCAGACCAGGCGAAAAGGGCGATGTTTGAACAGATGGAAAGGGTGGTCGATATTTTCCCGTGGGTCGCCGCAGTGGATGGCTTCCAGCACTGGATTTATACCAACCCGAACCACACAAGGGAGGAACGCGCCCAACAATGGCTTGCCATATCCAAGCGGTTTGAAATAGGGGTGGATTGGAGCGGGCTGGACCAGGATATGCGAAAATACTCGTGGCACCGCCAGTTGCACATCTTCGAGGTTCCCTTCTACTACATCGAATACGCCATCGCGCAACTTGGGGCGTTGCAACTCTATCGGATGTTCCGGAAAAACCCGACCGATGCGGTGAACCGTTATCTTGCCGCGCTCTCGCTGGGGGGAAGCCTGCCGCCAAAGGGCCTGTTTGAGGCGGCTGGGATAAGGTTCGACTTCTCGCCCGAAATGCTTTCCGAACTCATGGAGATGGCCGAAGAGGAAATAGACCGCTTGTAAGATGCAAGATGGCGACGGGAAAAATGAAAGACAACCGCGCTTTACTGTGGCCCGCCGCCCTTCTTCTTTTTTCGTTCGTACTCCAGGCTGGCTTTGTGATGGAGCAAAGGGGTACAGCCCCCACAAAATTTTTCCGCTCCAACTCGGCATTCGATTCGTCCCGCTTTATTGGCGATGCCAGGATAATTGAAAACGAGGGATTCCTGCCCGCGACCAAAAAAATTGCCACCCACCCGGTTTATCCGCTCCTGATTGCGGCCTTCGACAAGGCGTTCGGCGATGATAGCCTGGCATTCCTGTTTTTCCAGTGCTTGCTGAACTGCGCGTCGTTCGCGCTTGTATTTTATATCGCGCACAAGCTGTTCGGCTATGCTACGGCGCTTGTCGCACTGGCGGCATGTGCGCTATACGGCCCGTTCGTATTGTACGCGGCAGTCTACTTGCGCGAGGGGGCTGTAATGCTCCTTTCGCTCTCTGTGGTGGCCCTTTTCCTGTCGGCAGACAAAAAGCCGGGCTACTCCGCCATGGCGGCGGCTGGCGCGGTTGCCGCGCTGTTGATGCTCACCAGGCCGTACCCACTAAGCATACTTGCCATCGTCGCGCTACTGGCGTTCAACATCCTGCAAAACCGGGGCAAAAAGGACGTGATACGCATGGGAACATTTCTCGCCGGGTACGCCGCCATCACCCTCCTGGTGCCTGGGCCGGAAAACATCGACCCCACAGGCCCGCTGGCGCATTTCCTTAGCGGCAACGTGTTGGACTCCGGCTACGGGTACATATGGCTCAGCACCCCGATAAAAGAAAGGATACTCGCCGAAAGCCATGGCTCCAGCGTAGCGGGCATATCTCTTTTGCTAAAAGAAATAGCGGCACACCCATACGGGTACTCACTTTTCTACGCAAAAAAACTTAGGATGCTGGTAGGAGATTTCGAGATACCGTCCAACTACAACTTTTACCTTTTCAGGGACGAGCTATCCCGCATCCTTTGGATACCGTTCCTGTCTTTCGGGCTGGCGGCTCCCTTTTCCTTTTTGGGGATATGGGCGGCGCGGCACAAATGGCGGGATGCCCTGCCCCTATACCTGTGGCTTGCGATATCATCGTTTGGCGTGTTCATATTCCTTATCCAGGACAGGTACCGGATATCGCTGGCGCCGTTTTTCATAATCTTTGCCGCGCACGGCGCACAACGCCTGTACGATACGGTAAAACAGGGGCAACGCAAGAAAGCGTTTGCATACATGGCGGCGCTGGCAACTGCGTTTTATTTTTGCCGGTTCGACTACACGCCGCTTGCGGGAGCAATAACGGCAGAGGACTATGTGAACCTCGAAATGGCCTACCACCTTTCGGGTGACGACCAAAACGCCAAGTTTTTTGCCAAAAAAATTGTGCTTTTAAAACAGGGAATACCGGCTCACTAAAAAACCCGCCCCGTGGCGGCAGGTTTTAAACCTGCCCTTGTGCCAGCCATCCCGCCGATATGTGAAGCGGAGCCGTGGATGGGGGCGGAGAGTTTTAGCATGTTTAAAGTGGCGCAGATTCAGGATAGACTTGGTTCCCAGATGGGGATGTTGATGGGAAATGCCTTGGTAAGCGTGGTCATTTTGGCCTGGAACAGGAAAGACGACCTGCGCTTCACGCTTGAGCAAATACGTAAAAGCGACTACGCGCCGCTTGAGGTGATAGCGGTGGACAACAATTCCACCGATGGCACGGGCGACATGATACGCGCCGAATTTCCGGAAACCGTTTACCTTCCACAAACGGTAAACGCCGGGATAGCCGGTTACAATGTCGGGTTCAAGGCCGCACGCGGGAAATACATTGTTGTGCTGGATTCCGACTCGTACCCAGCCGTGGACGCCATCACACGCATGGTCGCGCTATTTGGAAAACACCCGGATGCCGGAATAGTAGCGTTCGACGTACACTCCACCCCCCAGGACGCGCAGGTGGCGTTAGGCAGTGCCGAACAGGTTACGGATATAGTCGGCTATCATGGAGCGGGAGCCGGTTTCCGGCGGGAGGTGTTCGAAAAGGCCGGGTATTGGTACGAGCCGTTTTTTTTGTACTTCAATGAAATGGACCACGCGCTACGAGCCGCCAATGCCGGATACCGCATCATCCACTCCCCGGCTATACGCGCAGTGCATAAATCTTCCGCTGTGGCCAGGCCATCGGAGCGAGGCTCCTACTATTACGCCCGCAACGCGCTGTGGGTCATCTGGCGGCATTACCCGTTTACGGATATGCTGGCGGCAACCGCACACTTCCTTTGGCTGGCGGTAGCGGAAAGTTTTTTCCAGCGTACCCCTATTTTCATGAAGGCCGTCCGCGACGCATTTTCCGGCGCATGCCCTGCTCTTAGGGGGCGCAGGCCGGTAAGCCGGGAGGTTTTCGGAAGGATACGTATCCCGCTCCACCTGGTGTTCACGCGATGGGCATGAAACGGCTGGTTATCCGATCCGCATCCATGGAGCGGTTCG
>JAHFEI010000255.1 GCA_023248615.1 Nitrospinales bacterium
TCGCCCTTATCGATTATGGCTATCCGGTGGCATAGCTCCTGCGCCACCGCCAACGTGTGGGTGGACATGAATATGGCGCCGCCAGCCTCGCAAAACCGCCGGAACAGGTCCTTCACCAGTTTGTGCCCGTGCGGGTCCAGCCCCACCATCGGCTCGTCTATTACCAGCAACTTCGGCTCGTGTATCAACGCGCCTGTTATTACCAGTTTTTGTTTCATGCCGTGCGAATAGTTTTCCACCAGTTCGTCCAGCCATTCCGAAAGCGAAAACATCTCAAGCAGTTCATGCCTTTTTTCCTTCGCGGACTCCCTCGCCACGCGGTAAATATCCAGCATGAAATCGAGGAACTCCCTGCCCGTAAGTTTTTCGTATATGAACGGCTTGTCCGGCACGAAGCCGATAATGCTTTTGGCATTTTCCGGTTCCCGCTGTATGTCGTAGCCGTTGACATGGATGCTTCCTTCCGTAGGGATGAGAAGTCCGGAAAGCATTTTTATCGTTGTGGTTTTACCGGCGCCGTTGGGTCCAAGAAAGCCAAAGCATTCGCCGGGGGCTATTTCTAGGTCGAGCCGTTTCACGGCGGTAAGCCTGCCGTAATCCTTCCTTATCCCAGTAAACCGAACCAACATTGCGTCCGGCACGGGCTTTGTCACTCCGCTTTTTTGAATGAGTAGGTTCCCATGCGCGGGCTGGCCGGCAACGTAATGAGCGACTGCAGGGAAAGCTCGTCCGCCTCACGGTATTCGCCTAGGCCTATCTGCATCAGGTTGTATGGCATGCCCGGCTCCGCCCTATAGGTTCCGCACAGCTTATCCCACCACGAGATGATAAACCCAAAGTTGGAGTTTGTTTCCTCCGGCTCCGACGAATGGTGTACACGGTGGAAATCCGGCGTGGCTACAAACTGCCTAAGCCTCCCATCCACCACCGGCGCAAGCTTGATGTTGGAATGGTTGAACTGCAACGACGCATTAAGGATAATTTCAAACAACACCACAGTCCAAGGGTCTATCCCCATTGCGGCAACCAGCCCTATCCTGTAGAACATCGAAATCAGCATATCCAGAGGATGGAAGCGCAACGCCGTGGTTACGTCAACATCAAGGTCGGAGTGGTGCACCATGTGGAACCGCCACAAAAACGGGAGGGCGTGCGCCACGACATGTTGGAGGTAGACCATAAAATCCAGGAAAAGAAAACCGAGGACAAACTCCACCGGCCATGAAAGCTCCACATCGTTCAGAAATCCCCACCCCCTCTCGGATGCGTATTCCGCCGCACCCAGCGCCGCTCCGCCCAGCACAGCCTTTACCAGTAGCTCGTTGGCGAACGTAAGCGAAAGGTTTGTAAACCACCGCCCTATGCGCGGGTTGCTCAACTTCCTGCGGGGGCGGGTCGTCTCGAAAATGGCAAGCGTGATAAATGTCCCCAAGAAAATGGCAAATCTCAAGTAGTCATGGTTGATGGGCTTCATACGTTTCGGATTATAAAGCCAGCGGGGGAATTTATGTATTATCTATTTTTTCCCAGCCATCCCCATCCTTCCGGTAGAAGGCGTCAAGGGCAAGGTTACCATCCCGCACAGCCGCCTTCGCCGCTTCGATACCATCCATGGAAAATTGGAGAGCCATCCGGCAAGCCGAGCCGATTTTCCGTGGTTTTAGCACAGGCCGGAATTTAATGCCATGTTCCCGAAAAAAATCCTCCGCCCGCAAGGTCTCGTAGGTGGTTCCGAAAACGGCCAAACAGTCGCTCATTTGCCGGAAAGCTCCCCAACCGCCCTTACAAAGAGTTCCACCTCATCCTTGGTGGTAAAGTAACCCGGCGCAAACCGGACGGTTCCCATAGGATAGGAGCCTATCTCGCGGTGGGCATCCATCGCACAGTGAAGCCCGGCTCGGCAGGCGATGTTGTACCGCTCATCCAGTGTGGTGCCGACATCGGAGGGGTCTAGCCTATCCAGCGTAAAAGAGAAAAGTGGGATTCGCGCCATATCAACTCCCGGCCAGAACAGCCGCACACCGGCAAAGGATTGTAGCCCCTCGTACGCTGTGCGGGCCAAAAGCATTTTGGCGCCCATAATCTCGCGGACTCCGATACGCATCACCTCTTCCATCCCGGCCTTAACGGCCGCTATCCCGGTAAGGTTGGCGGAGCCAGCCTCCAGCCTGTCCGGATATGCCTCCGGCATTTGGTAGCTATCGGAAAAGCTACCTGTGCCGCCGCAGACCAACGGTTCCAATGCCACACCCGCCCCCAGGGCAAGCATGCCCGTTCCTGCGATTCCCCAAAGCCCTTTGTGGGCGGTAACGCACAGGATATCTATCCCATCGCGCACCATATCTATTTCCACCAGCCCCGCCGTCTGCGCCGCATCCACTATAAGCAACAGCCCAAACCGCTTGGCAAGAAGGCCAAGCTCCCGCAATGGGTACAAAAGGCCATCCACGTTGCTGGCGTGGTTCACCACCACAGCGCGTGTGCGCGGAGTTACCAACGCCGCAAAACCTTCGTCAATAGGCCCCGTGCCATCCCAGCGGAGGCGTGATACGGAAACCCGCCCTTGCATCGCGCCCAGCGGCCTCATTACCGCGTTGTGTTGCCTGCCGGTGACAATCAAGTGGTCACCGTCGTTTAAAAATCCATTCAGCGCCATGTTGATGGAATATGTCCCGCCAGGGGTAAATACCACACGCGCAGGGTCGGGGGCGTTGAAAAATCTGGTCGCCAGGTTTCTTGTTTCATACACAAGCCTGTCCGCCGCCCTGGCGCGGGAATAGCCGCCACGCCCTGGGTTTGCACCTACCTCTTTCAGGGCGCGACCGATGGCCTGTACTACGGATTCCGGCTTCGGGAACGATGTCGACGCATTATCCAGATATATCAACCCCACACGCCTCAAGCCTCCGACCGGCGCAGTTCGGTAAGCCCTATTTTTTCCTTCCAGGCAAGATATATCCCTAGTGAGACATTGCCCAAAAACAGGAGCGCATGCATAAATATGGCTACGCCCAAAGCGGTTCCCGCATCAACGCCATACAGCCCCAGGCCCAAAATTATGGCGGCATGAAACGGGCCGATAGAGCCGGGCGAGGAAGGCAGGGCAACACCTACAATGACAAAGGTGGAAGTAACAAGGGCAACTTCCGGCGAGAAAGGAAGACCGAACATCAGGAACGCCATAATATAGAAAACGATATTTAGCGCATACATTACGGACGAGTAGAAAATCACCGCGCCGACATGCCCGCCGTGGGCAAATACCTGCAAGCCGGAGCGGAATCATTCTGTAATGGATTTGTACCTTTGGGCAACAGAATTCGGCAAAAGGCATAAAAGGCCGTCCACCAATTTGCTGACTCCGCTACGGTCGGACGAAAGAAGATAGAGAAAAACCATGCCTGCCACCGCCATAACTGCGGCAACCATGCCAAACCCCTTCACCCTGCCAAGCGTTTCCGGGGATACCCCGGCAGGCTTTGCCACCATCAGGGTCGCCGCCACCAGCACCAGCAACGAGAAGATGTCGAACACCCTCTCCAGTACTACCGAGGCCAAGACCC
>JAHFEI010000256.1 GCA_023248615.1 Nitrospinales bacterium
GGCCTCATGCAATGCCACATGCGAGGAATAGGCTTCCTCAACCCTTTCTAAACTATTTTGCCTTTTTCGATTAAAAGACAACGGTGTTGGGCGCACCCGAATTGCCGATAAATCGCCTTTGTAATTCGTCTCAACCCATTCCCTCACGGCAACCCACACAGGCAAATCTATTGCATCCCGCCAGCGGTTGCAATTGCCGTCCTTCGGTATGGGGACAACCAGACTGATGTAATGGCCTACCAAATGCCGAATGAGAGAACCGCCCATGCATTTCATGTTCTCAATACTTCGCAGTGCACGGACATGGTTAGAATCCATCCAACCGCCGCCAATTTCCAATTCAATCCGCAGGACGGGTAGCGCGGGATTATAAAGCGGGTAACTATTCAGCACATCCCAATTCCAGTAATCTTTTGATGCTTCAATCTGAAGCTTTTTATCGTACATTCGTATAAAAATATTTTCTTTTCCTCGTTCGCCTACCGCCAGGGTTTCGACATGCAATTCATCATCCATAACGACCATTATTTTTTTTCCACGGCTTAAGACATTTTTAGGCTCAACGTTTAATTTGTCCATCTGCACATCAACATGAAAATCTTGCCTGTAAACCAATTCTTCTTTTTCAAAAGCTCCACCAAAGGACGATACAAAGTCCTTTACCTGCTTAAATAGAAAATCCAGCCCGAACTTATGTACGCCGTAGGCCGTCAATGTCACCTTTATGGTAGGATTTAATTCCGGGTTGACGGATATCAGTACTTCTTCCGAAGCGAATTTAAGATACCCCTTCATCCGGTACGATAAAATTTTGTAGTTAACCCCCGCCACGTTGACGACGGCAAATTCTTCGCCTCGTACTTTACTCAATTCGGACTGAATCGCATCGTATTTTTTCATGTCTAATCCGGGCAACAGCCACTTTGCCGTAAATGCCATATAGTCAAAACCGCCGCCTAACACCACAGGCGCACTCACGGTTTCCTCAATATTGGGATTTGCCAATGTTTTTCATGTTTCATGACGTGCTATCCCCCCGTATTACTACACTTGGGGGGATAGAAAGCCGCTCCCACCCCTTGCCCCTGCTGGCGCAGGGGGGCGGGATGGGGCGGACCCAATCCAACAGTCTGGGTAGAAGGCCAACTTCCCCTTTAAAGGCCAAGGATTTGCCCTGTGACGCACTTTGAGCATATGGCTAGTGTCCTGCTCTTAGTTGTCGGTAGGGGAGTGCTAGGAGGGTTGTGCTTGGTTTCTGGTTTAGGTTAATGCCAGACGGGAGTATGAAACTTTCAGGGGAAGGAGTGCTGGGATGCTCGGTACATTTTATTCCTGCACCCCTGCCGCACCCCCAAAAAACGGCCTGTTTTTGAGGATAAGTATTTGAAATAAAAGAAAAGTAATGGTGGCGGTGCAGGGATTCGAACCCCGGACACTGCGAATATGAGCCGCATGCTCTAACCAACTGAGCTACACCGCCACGCCTATTTTTTGTCACTATCATCCGCCGGTTTTTGTTCCTGCGGGGAGAGCGCTACATCTCTTGTAAAATCTTTGCAATACAATCCCGAAGTCTCGTAAGTAAACTTCAGTTTACATTCCTTGCGCCAAGCACAAACCGCGCATTCGCTTATTTTTTTCACATTCTTTTTTTAAAGAAAGACATTATGGTTGTTTCCATCCCCCCATGTCAAGATTTCAAATCGCGGAGCCATGGCAAAGGGCAAATTACCTTTTGGTTGATTTTGGGCGATGGATAAAATAACATCATCTTTCGCATCTTACGATACCATTAGTCCAAAGGGATATTTTTGTATAGGGGTACGCCGTTATTATGGAAAAAATCGCAATAGCCAGCGATCATGCTGGTTTAAGCCTGAAAACTGAAGTTATCCAATTACTAAGCCGCAAGGGGCTTGAGGTGGAGGATTTGGGTACAAATTCTGCCGATTCCGTGGACTACCCGGATTTTGGACACATTGTTGCCCAGCGGATAGTTTCCGGCACAAACAGCCGTGCCATCCTTATTTGCGGCACTGGCATCGGCATGAGCATCACCGCCAACCGCTACCAGGGCGTACGCGCCGCACTATGCAACGATAGTTACTCCGCCCGCATGAGCAGGATGCATAACGATTCTAACGTACTGGTGATAGGCGGCAGGGTAGTTGGCCCGGCGCTCGCCGAGGAGATAGTCAGCGTCTGGCTGGATACGGCGTTCGAGGGGGGCCGGCACGCAAAGCGCCTGCAAAAAATAGACAAGGACAGGGTCGAAACGGTTGTCCACAAAGTCGTATCCCGCTATCTGGAAAAGATGCACGAGGTGGAGCGCCCGGTCCTTGAGAGAATGATACAAGAGTCCATAGATGCAATTCTAAATGACAGGAAAGAGGAAAAGTGATGTCGTACCTTTCAAAGACAGACCCGGAAATATTCAAGGCGGTTAAAGACGAAACACACAGGCAGTCGTCCACGCTGGAGATGATAGCGTCCGAGAACTTTGTTTCCGAGGCGGTGCTGGAGGCGCAAGGCTCTGTACTCACCAATAAGTATGCCGAGGGGTATCCGGGGAAAAGATATTACGGCGGGTGCGAGTATGTGGACGTGGCGGAATCGCTTGCCATCGACCGCGCCAAAAAGATTTTTGGCGTGGATCACGCAAACGTGCAGCCGCATTCCGGCTCGCAGGCAAATACGGCGGTTTTTATTGCGGCCTTAAAGCCGGGCGATACCATACTGGGCATGAACCTCAGCCATGGTGGACACCTTACGCACGGGCATCCGTTGAACATTTCCGGCAGGCTGTACAAAATAGCCGCCTACGGGGTAAATCGCGACACCGAGCGGGTGGATATGGAAGAGCTTTTGAAAATTGCGAAGGAGGCAAAGCCGAAGCTGATAATAGCCGGCTGGTCTGCCTATCCGCGTATACTGGACTTCGTAGCCTTCCGCAAGGTGGCGGATGAAGTGGGCGCAATGCTGATGACCGACATGGCGCACTTCGCCGGTCTTGTGGCGGCGGGATTGCATCCCAGCCCGGTACCGTATTCCGATTTTGTAACCACCACCACGCATAAGACGCTACGCGGGCCGCGTGGCGGTATGTCCATGTGCCGGGCGCAGTATGCCAAAGACCTGGACACGGCAGTGTTCCCCGGCATACAGGGCGGGCCGCTGATGCATGTTATCGCCGCCAAGGCTGTGGCCTTCAAGGAGGCAATGGGGCCGGAATTTAAAATGTACCAGGAACAGATATTAAAGAATTGCAAGGCGCTGGCGGAGGAGCTGGTTTCGCACGGCCTACGCCTTGTTACCGGCGGCACCGACGTGCATCTGGCGCTGGTCGATTTGCGGCCCAAGAAAATTACCGGTAAGGCCGCCCAGCATTCGCTGGAAAACGCCGGGATCACCGTGAACAAGAACACCATCCCGTTCGACCCCGAAAAGCCGATGGTCACCAGCGGTATACGGATAGGAACTCCGGCGCTGACTACACGCGGCATGAAAGAGGCGCAGATGCGCACGATAGGCAAGTGGATTGGCGAAGTGCTGGACGCGCCG
>JAHFEI010000257.1 GCA_023248615.1 Nitrospinales bacterium
CCGCCTCTGGCGCTTGTGGTGTGGCACATCCACGGGTTTACGGCTGGGCTTTTGTTCTGCGCCATCGCCGCGCTTCCCAGCGCCCTCTCCTACGCCTTCGATTTCCTGTGCGGGTATGCCGATGCTGAATCGATGCGGCAGTTTTCCGTGCGGTGGGCCGTTGGCGTACGGCTGGGAAAACTGAAAGGGATGTACGGTAGTGTTGCGGCGGACATCAAGGCCGTTGCTACCGAAACCATGCCTGCCTGGGCAATAGGGACCCCCGCGCTATTCCTGATACCATTCCATGCACAATGGCTACTCCTTACCCTGTTTGTCGCCATGTCGCTCGCCATGGTTTATTTCCAGATGGCCTTCTCCCGGTACCATTACCTCCCGCTGGTAGCGATACTATGCGTCTCCTCAGGCGCAGGATTAAGTGTGGCTCCGGAACCGGTGAAAGCAATCGCCATAGCCGCGCTTGTCGCCACAGCCGCCTTCTCGGCATGGAAGCTGTGGCCCATGTACCTGTTTCCCACGCAGACAAGTTCGCTGGCGAAATACGAAAAGTTCGACCAGTACATCTACATCCCCCGTTTGGGCAAGGCGCTGGGAAGGCTTATGCGGATGAAAAAAGAGGACTGCCGGATTTTTGTGTGGGGCAACTATACCCAGATATACCACTACGCAAATGCGCCCGCCGCAGACACTTTTTTGCATTACGCGGTTGGGCCTTGGGACAATATGCGGATGACGGCGTATTACGATACCGTTATCGGCGGCTTGATGCGGCACAAACCCCTTTACCTGGTAAAAGTGTTTCGCGATTTCGACATGGAATTGCTTAAGCGGGTAACGGGGCTGGAATACAGATTGTTGAAAGTGGCGCTGGGCAGGTTCGCAATTTACCGGCTCGCAGGTTCCAAAACGCCGGGGCAGGATCCGCGAACACTGGATTGGCAACAAAAGATGGAAATATTCGCGCAACTATCCACGGGGGAGCATGCGCCGGGAATAAACACCGCCGACCTGGATGCAGGAAAGTTAAGGCAGGCCATTAAAGAATGCCGCAAACTGGTACGGCTAAACCCCCACGATGCCGAAGGGTTATTTTTTCTGGATAGGCTATACGAGCAGGCGGGAACGGATGGCGACTTGGACAGGCTGTTTGAAGAACTGCTGAAAGAAAGGCCGGAACAAAAAAACGCGAGGCTGGTTATGGCAAAACGGAAAATGAGGAAAGGCCACTATCCGGAAGCTTATGCGCTGGTGGCTGAAGAAAAACGGATTTTCGGGGAAAGCGCGGAAACGCAATTTATGGAGGGCCTACTCCTACGCGCCACAGGATACGCAAAAAACGCGGCTATGCAGTTCGGAAAGCTTCATGCCGAAGAACCCGAAAACGGCGAATACGCCTACTACCTCGCGGAATGTATGCTCGCCTCTGGCGAAACGCGGGAAGCAAAAAAGATGTACGATACTGCGTGGCAAAAAAGCAACGGTCAACAGCAGGAGTGGGTACGGACACAAACAGCGGTGCGCCTTGCCTTGATAGGCGCGGAAACCACGCCAGAGCACGAAACACTGGGAAACTTTGCCGCTATGTATCCGCAAAGCGAAATGCTGGCGTATGCCCGAGCCTCCGCACTGGAGAAAGCCGGTATGCATGATGCCGCCCGTAGCGCCTTTAAATCAATCGCCGTTGGCGGTAGGATGGACAACGTAAAAGGCGCCGCGATGTTTCGGCTTGCCAGGATGGCTGGCGGCAACGATGGGGGCGATAGGATATCCCTTCTCCGGAACTGCCTGAAACTGCTTCCAAACCATCGGGGGGCAAAAAAGCTCCTTGAAGGAGGGGGCAACATTGGCTGACAGGAAAAAACGGGTCGCGCTTTTCGCAACCGAGCCGGTAACCGGGCGGATAGGAGGGCTGGGGATACGCCAACTGGAGGCGGCTCGCGAACTTCACCGCCGCCGGTTTGAAGTGCGCCTCATCACCCCGTTTCCCGTGGGGGAGCACAAGGAAAAATTCAGCGTGGAACACCGGCATTTTTTCCACGACCATTCATTGGCGCAAGAGCCGATGCTATGGGCCGATGCCATATACACCAGCCAGCCTACTCCGATTTTCCTGAGGATGGCGCAGGAAGCCGGCAAACCCGTGGCGGTAGACCTGCTGGCGCTACTGTACTTTGAGGAACTGGAACAGATGCCGCTGGGCAACATCAACGCGGTGGAAGGAGCCGCCTATTTCTCCGGGATGATAAGCAAGGTACGAAGCCAGCTCTCGCTCGGAGATTTTTTCCTGTGCTCCAACGAGCGCGAAAAAGACTACTACCTGGGCATATTGACCATGCTTGGCAAACTTAGGCCGGATGAATACGGCAAAGACCTGCTCTTCAACTCGGTCATAGACATCGCTCCGTTCGGCATCCCCCGGCGAGAACCGAAGCGCGGGGCCAACAGGATGCGCGGCGTTATGCCGGGTATCGGCAAAAACGACTTCATCATCATCTGGGGCGGCTCCATGTGGAACTGGTACGACTGCCTCACGCCTGTGAAGGCTATGGCAAAAATCCTGAAAAAATGCCCGCGCGCCAAGCTGGTATTCGTGGGCACAAAACACCCGGCCACATCCAAGCCGACGGAAGCCTACATGGAGGTGCATAAATACGTCACACGAGAAAAGTTGCTGGGCAAAAATGTCTTCTTCCATTCCGAATGGGTGCCGTACGACCAGCACGAGTATTTCCTTACCGAAGCAGACGCGGGCGTGGCAACTTTCCTGGACCATATCGAGAACCGTTTCTCATTCCGCATACGCATAGCGGACTACATGTGGGGGAACCTCCCTACCCTTACCAACCCCGGCAATACGCTAAGCGGACTGATAGAAGAAAAAAATCTCGGCTATGTATTCCCATTCGGCGACCATGCCGCCCTTGCCGAACGAATTTGCCTGATGGCCTCCAACACGGCGGAAACGAAAAAAATGAAAGCGCGAATAGCGGCGGAGAAAAAACAGTTCCACTGGGACAAAGTATTGCAGCCGTTGGTACAGTTCTGCCGCAACCCGAAAAAGAAAAAGGCTATTTTCAGCGATGCCCCGGCGCCGATATCCTTTTACGAACTCAACCGTGAAAAACTAAAACGGATACTGTTCCTGCGCTCGTCCCCAATGGCGCATTCCCGCGATGCGATACTGGCACTAAAGAGCATAGCCCCGGATGCCGATATTGACGTGGTGGTGCAACCTGGCGTAAACGGCGTGGAACTTGGGGAGAGCCTTGCGTTCATCCACCTGCCGGAAAACGGTTTCAAGGCCAAAGACTCAGGGATTGTGCCGAAAAGGGAATACGATGCCGTGGTCTGCGCATTTAACACGAACGACCTGAGGTTTTACTCAAACGTCGCGGCGTTCGCCAAAAATGTGGCGGCGCGGCAATACTGGGCGTTCGACTGCGACTACCGTTTCATAGACATAAAAGGGCTTTTGGGCGCAAACGGATAAAAAAGGTTTGCCCCTGCGCCGGGTGTTATAATGTTGCACGCAGAAAGGGAAAAAATGAACTTAGGGACAA
>JAHFEI010000258.1 GCA_023248615.1 Nitrospinales bacterium
AGGCGGATGGCTCCATAGAGCTGAAGTACAAGCCTGTTGTGATAACAAGATTCCAGCCGGAGGAGAGGAAATACTGATGGCCGTAAAATTTATCGTTTCGCGGTACAACTCGGAAACGGACGCAAAGCCGTATTTCCAGGAATTCAGCCTCGACATACCAAAGGGAGCCACGTTGCTGGACTGCATGAACCTCATAGAGTGGCAACAGGATGGCACCCTTACCTTCCGTATGTCGTGCCGTAGCGCAATCTGCGGCTCCTGCGCCTTGCGCGTGAACGGGCATGCCCGGCTGGCGTGCAAAACGCAGGCGGTGGATGTGGTGTACGAAGGCGCGGTAAAGATAGAGCCGATAGGCAACATGAATGTGATTAAAGACCTTGCGGTGGACCTGGAGCCGTTTTGGGAGTCGCTGGAAAAGGTTAGCCCGTGGCTGATGCCGGATGAATCCATAAAGTATGAAAAGGAGCGCCTGCAAAGCCACGAGGACCAGTTGAAGATTGACCATGCCTCAACCTGCATCTTGTGCGCGTCGTGCTACTCGGATTGCAACGTGTTGAACGTAGACCCGAAGTTTTTGGGGCCCGCCACCCTTGCAAAGGCGCAGCGTTTTGTTTTCGATTCGCGCGATGCGGAGACCGAGGCGCGGCTGGACTATCTGAGCAAACTGCATGGCATGTGGGATTGCACGCACTGCGCCGAATGCTCCACCCGTTGCCCTACGGACGCAAAACCGCTGAGCCGGATAAAGGAACTCCGCACTGCGGCGATGTCACGCGGGTTTACCAATAACAACGGTGCGCGCCATGTGCTCGGCTTCCGCGAATCTGTCGGTGGCTTCAAGGGTTTTGGCGGAGGCGGCATGTTGAATGAGAACTACATCCCCATACGGTCGGTGGGCTTTTTCAACCTTGACGGGATATTCAGCCTGCTTCCGGTTGGCTTTAGGATGTTTATCCGCAGGAAAAACCCGCCGCTAATACCGCACATAATAGAAAAAATCGGGGAAGTGCGGAAGATGTTCCGCCGTTTCGACGAATACCGCAAGGAGTCAAAATAATGAAGTATGCCCTTTTTACAGGTTGTGTTGCCAAGGGAGCCGGGCGTGAACTGATGGCCTCGACTATTTACGCGGCGGAGCGGCTCGGAATCCAGCTGGTCGAGATGAAAGACGCCACCTGCTGCGGCGCTGGCGTGATACAGGAGGACAACCCTCTTTTGGCCGATGCGCTGAACGCCCGCACCTTCGCGCTGGCGGAGGAGCAGGGGCTGGATATCATGACTATCTGCGGCACCTGCCAGGGCGTTATGCGTACCGCGCAGGTGAAGATGGACGACCCCAAGTACCGGGATAAGGTAAACTCGGAATTGAAGAAAGATACCGGCAGGACTTACGCCGGAAAAACGAAGGTAAAGCATTTTTACCAGATAATCCACGAGGAGTACGGGCTGAACAACCTAGCCCTGCGTGTGACCCGCAACCTTAAGGGGCTGAAAGTCGCCCCGTTCTACGGTTGCTACGTGTTGCGCCCGCACGAGTATTCGGATACGAAGGTGCCGGACAGGCCGGATTATCTTGAGAAAATGATAGGGGCTGTGGGAGCCACTCCCATAGACTATCCGGAAAAGCAGAAATGTTGCGGCTTCCCGATATTGATGACCAACAAGGTGAACTCGCTCCAGCTTTCCGGCAACGCCGTGATTGGCGCGCTGGAGGCGGGGGCGGATTGCATTGTAACGCCTTGTCCGCTATGCCACCTGAATATGGATTCCTACCAACCGGAAATTGAATCGATGCTGGGGCGCAGGATAGGCCTGCCGATATTGCATTATCCGCAACTCGTGGCGCTGGCACTGGGCGCATCCCTGGACGATATGAAACTGAACACCCACATCGTGCGACCCAACAAGGCGATGGAAAGCTTAATCAAAAAAGATTAGTCGCTATCCACCTTGCTGCCGCCGACCGACAGCACACCGGCGATTATCAGCGCGGTGCCCGCGACCTGCGTGGCCGAAATCTTCTCTCCAAGGAAGAGATACGCCATGAAGATAGTGGTGACCGGCCCGACAGAGCTGATGATCGCCGCCCTGCTGGCTCCAATCCTGCGTATTCCCTCGGACATCATGAAGACCGGGAATACCGTGGAAATTACCGCCATAAGCAAACCTATCCGGTACACATTCGCATGCAGGTGTACCGTGGCCGTGCCATGCACTGTGGCATAGTGGGCGATTACCGCCAGGCAGGATACCGTCATCGCATAGCCTGTGAAGCGCACCGGCCCGGCCCTTTTTATTATTTCGCCGCTACCTACCAGATATGCCGCATATGTGAGGGTGCAAAAGAAGATAAGTATCGCGCCTGTGGTGGCGTTTGCGCCGTACGAGGAGATATCGTGGAAGTAGGCCAGCGCCACGCCAAGGTAGCTCAACGCCAGGGCCACCATGTCTCCCTTGCCTATCTTGCGCCCTAGGAAAGCGGCTGAAATTAGCACCACCATAGTGGGATACAAAAAGAGTATCAGCCGTTCCAGCCCGGCGGAGATGTATTGTAGGCCCACGAAATCAAGGTAAGCCGAAAGGTAGAATCCGCCTAGCCCCAGCATGAAAATTGCCGCCATATCGCGGCGGGAAATTCTCGTCTCCGATTTCATCTCGCCCCAAAATGCCATCGCCACAAAGAAGGGGAGCGAGAACACCATCCGAAGCGCCAGCACGGTAAGCGCGTCCACATCAAACCGGTAGGCCAGTTTCACCAGCACCGCTTTGGCGGCGAAGGCGACTGCCGCGAGGAATACGAACGATGCGCCCAAAAGCGCATTGCGCATGTCGGCGGTTTGGGCATTGTTGCGCTCCATGCAATATCCTTATTCGCCAGCCTGTTGCAGGTTACTTGCAAGCCTGCGCAAGCGCGACGGGAATGTATTCCAGCAGGGTGGATGCGGTAAGCGAGTAGGGATCGTTATGTTGGGTGTAAATATCGGCGGCGAGGCCATGCAGGTATACTGCGACGGCGCATGCGTCCATAGGGGCAAGCCCCTGTGCAAGGTAGCCGGTTATCATCCCGCCCAAAACGTCACCGGTGCCGCCGCTGGCAAGGTTCGGGTTGCCTGTGATATTGATGTAGGCCGTTCCGTCCGGAGCCGCTATCACGGTACGCGCACCTTTCAGTACGGTTATGCAGTTGTACTTCCTCGAAAAATCTTTTGCGGTATCAAGGCGGTTTGCGTTTATCTCCTGCGTCGTTTTGCCAGCCAGCCGCGCCATCTCGCCGGGATGCGGGGTGATGATGGCGGGAGTGGGCGCATTCCTGAGTATATTTTTATTTTCCGACAGGTTGTTCAGCCCGTCGGCGTCTATCACCATCGGTATTTTTATGGCGGATACGAGCCGTTCCATCAGTTCGGCAAGCCCCTGCCCCTTTCCCATGCCGGGGCCTATAAGGATGGCTGATTTGCCGTTTGCAAAGCCGATTATCTTTTGCGCGTTTGGCGTGTCGCCCAGCGCTTCCGAGAGGGGCAACGACATCACCTCCATAGCGCCAAGTTCAAATTG
>JAHFEI010000259.1 GCA_023248615.1 Nitrospinales bacterium
ATGCGGGAAAGCAGGCTTTTCATAAACAGGTAATCGTTCAGCGCCCGCTTTAACGCCCGCTGTGTTTGGAAATTGGCCGAGACGAAAATAGCTTTAACTTCCGCTTCAGCCGTACCTGCTGTTGGATTGCCCATCAGTTCCTCGAACAGGCGCTCCATCGTACCGGGTTCCGCAGGGGGTAGCTTTACATGTATCTGGAAAATCTTTTCCAGATAGCGGCCTGCCTCGAAGTTGGGAATATCCTTAACGTATTTGCTGTAGACAGCCTCTTTTACCCGATCCATCTCCATGCCGATAAAGAAGACACAGCCCGGCTCATCCATAAACAGTTTTATGGTTTCCAGCACCTGTAACACTTTATCCGGTGGGCACCTATCCAGGTCGTCTATAAAAATGGCAAACACGCCGTTCCTGTCGGCATTGAGCTTGTCGGTTTCAGGAGTGGTGTCGCCTTCGTACCTTTCTTCGCAGAAGTTTTTTATCAGCCCTCTCATCACCCCGGAGAACTCATAGAGGTAGGAGGTTTTTTTCGATGCGCGAATATCATTAAAATACTCGCCGACATCTTTGCTGGAGACTTTTGAAAGGACGGCGCTCAGTATTCCTAATTGTAGCTGTTGCGGGCTTATCTTTGTTTTTATCTTGTCCTGCAAGCTGGAGTCTTCCTGTATCTGCTTGAACATTTCCAAAAGCAACGCGGAGAGGATATGCTCCTCGCTGGAATATTTCCAGGCGTTGAACCAGAAGGTTTTGCAGAAGCGGTAATTTAGCAGATATCTATCTTCGCAACCCGACAGTACCATCCCCAATTTAAACACCGACTTATCGTTTAAGTATTTCCACTCCTGCTCCAACGCATCTTGGGTCATTTTCATCAGGGATGTTTTGCCGCTTCCCCATTTGCCATCTATGGCGATGGTGAAGGGTGTTTTGTTATTTTTATTCCTTACGATGGATTTGAAACTATTAACAAAGGCATTGAAGGAAAAAATGTCCCCGTCATCTTCGAGCCGCTTATCCAGATGGATATCGGAGATGATGCGCCCCGGGTTGGTATCCTTTTTCAGCATGGCGGCCAATATGTCCACGCTGTTGGCTGGGTTTTTGTCGTCACTCATTAGCGCAATATTACCAAACCCGGTAAAAATACACTAACCAATTCCGTCCCGCCCACTATCGCGGGAAGCAGAAAACGCTTTACGCGCCAGCCAAACTTTGTTTAAATGGCCCCGTGGGAAAGATAAAGGTTTACAGCACATCGTGGTGTCCGGATTGCCACGCCGCCAAAAGGGTGCTGAAGGAGAAGGGGCTGGACTTCGAGGAAATAGACCTGGAGGAGCATCCCGAAGCTGTGGAAATTGTGGTAGCCTCTAGGGGCAAAAGGGTTGTTCCGACGCTGGAGTACAACGGCAAGTACATAGACGGAAACCATTTCAATCCCGACAAATTCCAAAAAGACCTCGCCGAGTTGTTAAAGTAACTTCTGCTGGTAACAAAAGTGCAAGTGGTATCCTTAAATACAATCTCGCAAGTACGCCGCGCTTTTGCGTTGCTAGAGCTACCATTTGCATTAGTCTGGTAACTGGCTGAAAATAAAGAGCCAAATTTGATACGCACGATTACATAAGCGCTCGGTATGGCAATTGCTCCTATCTTGGGTAGCCATGGCGGGAGGGCGATTTGACAGCCTGTCCAGGATTATGGTATAAACCATGGAAAGGGTTAAGGTTTCCTCAAAGGTTAAAACAACTTATGGAGCGTGTGGATAAGTGAGAAAGTGGATAGCGTCTTTTAGGGCCTTCTCGAAAAGGTTCTTGTCGGAGAAGTACACCATCATCCTCATGGCCGATTTGGCCGGAAGGATGACGCGGTTTAGCGTTCCCAAAAACATAGTTAAGGTTGGCGCAGGGTTTGCCGCCGTCGGCCTTTGCGTTTTCCTGTACATTTCTTTCAGCATGCTTTCGGTGAACCTGCACCTGGACGAGGTGGAACACCTGCGGGAAACCTCTATGATACAAAAACAGGAAATACAGCGCTTCGCCCTACGGGTGGAAGAGTTCCAGAACCTGATGGCACGGCTTGAGAAGTTCGACAAGAAACTGCGGATAATAACCGCATTGGAAAACACCTGCACCGTCGCCGAGAAGAGCGATGTGTTCGGCGTTGGCGGCCCCAATACCAGCGAGGGCATAGGACAAGCCAGCGAAAAATACTCCCAGGGCATTTTAAACCAGCTTGATGAAGATTTGGGCAAACTTGCCAACCATGCCAAGAGACAGGAAGTAAGCTTCCACGAGCTTGATGGTTTCTTTAAGGACCAATCCTCCCTGCTCACATCTACCCCCTCGATATGGCCCACGCGGGGATGGATTACCAGCGGGTTTTCATACCGCGTCTCACCGTTCACGGGCATGCGGGAAATGCATGAAGGACTTGATATCGCCACTCACTTGGATGCCGCAGTAGTCGCGCCGGCAAACGGCGTGGTTGTGGATGTATCGACGGATAACGGATATGGCAACATGGTGGAAATAGACCACGGTTATGGAATAGTGACCCGTTACGGCCATAACTCCAAAGTGCTTGTGCGCCGTGGCGAACGCGTAAAACGCGGCCAGGTAATTTCCAAAGTCGGCAATACCGGGCGTAGCACTGGGCCGCACGTCCACTACGAAGTGCGGCTACATGGCGTTCCGGTAAATCCGTACCGCTACATACTTACCGACTGATTTAGGGTTCGGCTCCCATAATACCCACGGGTTTGTTTTCGTGGTGTTCCCCTGGTTGCGCCCAGGCGCCTGGCGGAGAACTCGCTTCTTACGTCCTATTGCCGCATTTGTCGAATTAGCCCTTCGCCCACCCCACTCCCACGAGGCCATCCGTATCTCGGCGAATAGGAGATAAGTTTTGAATTCCAATCTGCGGAATTGGGGATAGAACTGCCGGGAGCGGCCAGCCATAACTTTCGGCAGATTACACCGTAAATAGATGTTTGTGGGGCAAACGACAGACGGAGTCGCCCTCGACTGGTTATTCCAGGTGGGCAGGTGGGAATTTAGGCATTTATGGACGAAAAAAAACCCCGCCCTTTTTGAGAGCGGGGTATCTTAGCGTTGTAACCAGTGTCCTCCGTCTTTACAACGGAAGGCGTCTTTTAGTAGCGGTTTCCACCACCACCAAAGCCGCCGCGACCACCACCGCCGCCGCCGAAGCCGCCACGGCCACCACCGCCGCCGCCACCGCCGGTGCGGGGAGCCATCGGTTTTGCCTCGCTGACTTTCATCGGGCGACCTTCGAATTCAGCGTTGTTCAGCTTGTTCAAAGCCTCATCCGCTTCTTCGTCGGTAGACATTTCAACGAAACCAAAGCCCTTTGCGCGGCCTGTTTCGCGGTCCATTATTACTTTTGCTGACTCAACAGTTCCAGCCTGTTCGAAAACAGTCCTGAGGCTATCATCATTTGCCGAATATGGCAGGTTACCTACGTACAATTTTTTTCCCATAAATCCTAAAAACTCCTAAAACAAACCGG
>JAHFEI010000260.1 GCA_023248615.1 Nitrospinales bacterium
GTGCTTGCCATGGGAGACGCTCTTGCCTTGGTGTTGATGGAAAAAAAGAATTTCAAGCGGGAAGATTTTGCCGTATTCCATCCCGGCGGAAGCCTGGGGCGCGGACTTTTTATGACGGTGGAAGACCTGATGCACTCCGGCGGCAAGATACCCGCCGTACAGGAAAACGTGTCCATGAAGGAAATGCTGAGGGAAATATCCGCCAAAAAGCTCGGCTTCACGCTGATAGTCGGCGCGGATGGCGGGCTTCGCGGCATCATCACGGATGGCGATGTGCGCCGCATATTTGAAACCGACAACGAAGCCATGGGGAAAAAAGCCGGGGAGCTTATGCACAAAAACCCAAGGGCTATCGCCCCGAATGCCATGGGTGGCGCGGCGGTGAAAATGATGGAGGACAACAAAATCACATCCCTCGCCGTAGTTTCGGATACCGGAAAACTTGTCGGCGTACTGCATCTTCACGACCTGCTGAAAGCCGGTGTTGTTTAGTGCCGCCAAAACGCCCCTTCCCCGCCAAGGTAGCCGCAGGCATAAAGCTGGTAGCGCTGGATGTGGACGGGGTTCTTACAGACGGGAAAATAATAATCGACGCCAACGGGGTTGAAACAAAAAACTTCGATGTCCGTGACGGGCTGGCAATAGCGCTGTCTGCAAAAGCGGGGCTTACCACCGCCATCATCTCCGGCAGGAATTCCAAGGTTACGGAACTCCGCGCACGGGAACTAAAAATCGCCCACATATACCAAGGGGTGGACGACAAGAAAAAAGTTTTTGGCGAACTGCTGGCAAAACTGGGACTAAGCCCGAAACAGGCGGCCTACATGGGTGACGACGTGAACGACATGGAACTGCTGGCAATGGTCGGGCTATCAGCCGCCCCGGCAGACGCGGATCCGCTGGTGAGAAAAAAAGTTTCGTGGGTATCGTCTTTCCCCGGCGGCGGCGGCGCGGTGCGGGAGATGGTGCAACTCATACTCTCCAAACAAGGCAAGTGGCCCTACTGAATCCCTGAATGGCGCGACGAAGGCTCTCTACGGGAACACTATCATTCAGAGCATGTTCGCTACGCCCAATGTAGACTCCACGAAGAATCTCTCTTAGTCCGGGTAGTATCCTTCGCCGAGGCTCAAGGATTACAAGGGAAATTCAGGATGACAGCATACATAACCACACCCTGCCGGAGTAAGAGAGCAACACTCCCTTGTGGATTGCTCAAAGCGGAATAGGCGGCGCCTCTTCCGGGTCAATCGGCGGCTTACTGAGCACTTTACCGCCGGTCTTCAAAAGGTAAACAGAAGTTATAATCACCACCATCCCCGCCAACTGCACCATTTGCAACCGCTCGCCCAGTATTACTCCGGCAACCAGCACCGTAACCATGGGTCCGATGTTTTGTACCAGCACCGCGTTGGAAGACCCCATAGCCCTTATGCCATGGAAAAAAAGCATGAACGGCACAAACCACGCCACGCTTCCCAGCAAGAGGACTATCACCCAGGTCTTTAGGCCGAAATGCATATCGGGAACTCCTATAGCCACGCCGAAGAAAAGGAACATAAAGCCCGTGACGTGGAAGGCCGCCACAAGCGGGCTTTTGCTCTTCATATACTTTTCAAAACCCAACACCGCGCCAGACGAGCACACGTTCGCCAACAGCACATATCCCACCCCCACCATCGAAGAACGGATTATCCCGCCAAAACTTTCCAGCCCGACCATGGGCATCACAACCAACACGACGCCGGTAAAGGAAATAAGCAGGCTGGCAACCTGCCTGCCGGTAACGGGGCGCGAATAAAGGACGTAGGCCATCAGTATGGCGGTGGCTGGCGAAATGGCGCCAATAATAGTGGCAACGGACGCGCCCAGGTAGGAGATGGAGCGAAAAAAACAAAACATCGCGCCACCCATCCCCGCAACGCTGAGTATAAGCACAAACAGCAGGTCTTCCCTGTTTACCTTGGCCTCTCCCACATTTTTTCGAAGCGCCACCGCAATGAAAAATAGCGGAAACGCCACAGCAAGCCGAAGAACCATAAGATGATCCGGCGAAACGTCCTGATTAATACCGATACGGACAAGTACTGGGCCAAATGCGAAAAGGATGGTAGCGCATACCATGTAAATCATATTTAGTCCGTCATTCCCTCAAGCTACCGCGTTTCGGCTCATTATACCCAAAATATGGCGGGGAAAACCGGGAAATCAAGCTAATCCAGTTCTATTTAGCCAAATTTCATAAAATTGAGGCGGCTTTACATGGCGACAAAAGTGTAAACTTGCGAGACAACAATTGGTTTGATATTTTAAGCCGGATTTGGTACCATCGTGCAATTCTGTGGGTAACAGATTCACGACTTGCGTAGGAATAACTTTTAGGAAGATATACTTGATTAAAATGGCTATTGGCAGATGATTAAAAAGATAAAAACTTCACAGCTAAAGCTGGGGATGTTTGTCCACGATTTCAACTGTAGCTGGTTTACGCACCCCTTCGTCAAAAACCGTTTGATGATTACCGACCAGGGGATGATTGACAAGGTCATCAGCTACGACATCAAAGAAGTCTACATAGATACGGCGCAGGGGATTGACATAGGCGGCGGCGTTATCGGCAAGGGTGAAACCGTTGTTGCGGAAATGCCGGAGGAGATTCCCACACCCGGAACGCCTGCGATTATCCTGGACACGTTTGAAGAGACACTGGCGCTACTAAAACCGCGAAGCGTGGGGGACGAAATTCCGCAGGCATTGCGGTTAAGGGAAAAAGCGCAAAAACTGCTTGAAAGTGTTTTTGCCGATGTGCGTTCCGGCAAGCAAATCGACATAGCCCCCACACGCGACATGGCGGAGGACATGGTCAAGTCCGCATACCGCAACAGCGCGGCCATGCCGTGCGTTGCCAAACTTTCCGATGCCGGGGATGGCCTCCTCTCCCACTCCATTAACGTATGTTCCCTTATGGTCGCGTTTTGCCGACACGCCGGGATGGACGCAGAGACGACCCTTGATGCGGCAATAGGCGCACTCTTGCACGATGTTGGCATGCTGAAGGTTGACCCAAGAGTGTTAAGCCTGCAAGGGCAGGCAACGCCGGAGGAGTTTCAGGAGCAGTCGAAGCATGTGCAGTATTCTTACGAGATACTCTCCGAAACGCCGGGTGTGCCGCTGGTAGCCCGACAGATAGGGGAACTGCACCACGAACGGTACGATGGCCAGGGCTATCCGTATGGCCTTAAGGGGGACAACATTCCGCAAATAATACAGATGGCATCCATAGTAAACACCTACGATGCGCTGACCTCGAAAAAGGCGAATAACAGTGGTCTGAAGGCGACGATGGGGCTGAAGCGTATTTTCGAGATTGCCGCCAGGGGTGTGCTGAACGAAAAACTGGTACACGATTTTATCCGGTGCATGGGCTTGTACCCCATTGGCACGATGGTGCGGCTATCCAGCGATAAGGTGGGGGTGGTAATACGGCAAAACCCCGAAAGCCTCCTTAAGCCTTTGGTACGTGTGC
>JAHFEI010000261.1 GCA_023248615.1 Nitrospinales bacterium
TGTTATCGCCCCTGCGCTTATTTTGGTCGGCTCGTTCATGATGCCGCTTGCGGCGAACGTGGAATGGGATAAACCGGCGGAGGGCATACCGTCTTTCCTTATCATGGTCTCCATGCCTTTTACTTTTTCCATTACCGAAGGGCTTGCGGTGGGGCTTATCTCTTACAGTCTGCTCCACACCGGCATCGGTGGCGGCCCGAAAACGCATCTCGCCATGCATTTTTTGGCGGCCTGTTTTTTGTTGCGGTACATTTTCCTTTCGTAATGCCTTTGGGGCAACGCCCCGCCTCCATTTCTACTGCCGCCGACCATGGCGGGTTGCCATATGGCAAGCCGTTGCCCGCTCCTTTCTGGTATCCTAACGGCACGATGGCGAGATATGTTTTTATCGCTTGCTTGATGGCTGTTTCCTTCCTTGGGGATGCCCACGCGGAAATGGCTGTGGAGGTGGTGCAGGTTTTTTACCGCAACGCGGCGGAGCTTGTGCCGGAACTTTCCAAAAACCTTTCGGACGACGGGCGGCTGGTGGCAGACCCCAAAAGCAATTCCCTTATCATGCGCGACAGGCCGCAAAATATCGCTGCGATAAAAGAAAAACTCAAGGCGTTGGATAAAATGCCGCGCCGGGTGAGGATAACCGTGGGTTTCGTGGAGAGGGAGGCGGTGGATAGGATAGGTAGCGGGGTTAGGTGGTTCCTTACCGTGGGCGATTGGTCGCAGGGCAACCTGCCTGCCGATATGGAAGTTATCTCCGGTTTTAATGCCACGCCGCTTGGAATGGCTACCAAGCGGCTGGAAACTTTCAGCCGCCAGTTAATCCTGCTGGAGGGGGACAGGGACGGGACAATCTACGTTTCCCACAAGCTCGCAGATTCACTGTGGTTTTCCAGCTACGGGGTGATGAATGGGTATATAGACACCTCTGCCCAATTCAGGGATTTTGGCGCTTCGTTCTCCGTAAGTTCAAAGGTGGAGGAAGCCGGGCGGATAGAGGTTCGGTTAGTTCCCAAACTTACGCGGCTAGATGGCGGAAGCGATATCCCGTTATCGAAGGCGTACGTTTTTATGGTTGTGGATGGCGGGCAATCTATACTTTTGTCAGGCAATGTCGAGAAGGGGGATAGCTTTGGCAAACGGTTTCTCACTTCCTTCATGGGCAATGGCGGGAAGAAGGAACTGGTGATGGTGTTGGGCGCGTTTGTAGAATAGGCATCCCGCAAACCCTTTTAAAGGCTTTCAGCTTTTCAAAACTTGGGTTATCCTAAGCCACGCAGGGTTGATTAAATTAGAATGCGCCGAAAGGCGGCACCCCGTTTTTTTGGCATAAACCATTTAGGTTGGAGTGTGGACTGATGGGCAACAACGCCGGTGAAACGGGATTTAAGCCAGCTGGCGAGAGATGGGTACTTGGGCTTGCGATAGTTTTAACATATGTGCTGATGATTTTCGGCAACGTGGTAACGACCACAGGCTCCGGCCTTGCCTGCCCCGATTGGCCGCTGTGCTACGGCACCGTAAACCCGCCCAAACACCTTGCGGTGTGGATTGAGTGGGGGCATCGTCTTATCGGCGGCACTACCGGCATATTTATACTGCTCTCCGCATTCCTTATATGGAAAAAGGCCAACGCGGCGCTTAGGTTCTTCCTCAAAATAGCCGTGGGGCTTATCGTCGTAGCCATCGGGTTGGGCGGTATGATAATCATCGTGGATGCGCCGCTCCTTAACAGCGCGTTCCGCATCGCGGTTGTTTCCAGCCACATTATCGTATCCACCATAATCTTCACTACGATGATAGTCGCTTTCCACTCTATGGGGCGTACTCCCGCGCAAAGCGGCAAAAGCTACCAGATGTGGCTTTTTGCATTGGTTTACCTGCAAATCCTGATAGGGATAGTCGTGCGCTATTCGCACTCCAGCTTGGCATGTCCGGACTGGCCGTTGTGCCAGGGAAGCATCCTGCCGCCTTCGTTCGTGCCGGAAGTGCTACTGCACTATACGCATCGGATAGTGGCATACACCATATTCGGCGTAACGCTGTGGGACCTGGTGCGCGCCATCCGCTCGGATGCCTCTGCATTCGTCCCCGGTGTCACGTTTGTATTGGCGCTTACGCAGGCCACCATCGGCATAGGCATCGTGATGATGCAAATGTTCCTGCCGCTCCTCATCTTGCACGGCGCGGTCGGTTTCCTTTTTCTAGGATGGGTGGCTTACCAATCGGCTCCGCACATAGTCCCGGCACAGGCCGGCGTTTCGGAGAGTTGAGGCCATAATGGCCCAAGCCGATACTTGGCCGGACAGGAAGTTGATGCTCGGCTTTCTCATCCTTCCCAAGCCGGGTATCGTGGCGCTGGTTGTCGCCTCCGGCCTTACCGGCATATACCTTGGTGGGCACGGGGTTTTGCATGGGCATACCGCCCTTTGGACGCTTTTGGGGCTTGCGCTCGCTACCGCTGGCGCCGCCGCACTGAACAATTTTATAGACCGCGATATAGATTTGGTGATGCACCGCACCAGCGGCAGGTCTGTACCGTCCGGCTCCGTATCGGCCAACGCGGCCTATATTTTCGGCACAGTATTAGTGACGCTGGCGCTGATTATCTTGAAGATTTGCGTCAGCCTGCTCGTGACTGTGCTTACGGGCGCGGCAGTCTTCATATATGTAGTGCTTTATTCGCTGTTCCTGAAGCGCAGGACGCCGCTGGCTACGCACATAGGCGGTATAGCTGGAGCCATGCCGCCGCTTATCGGGTATGCCGCCGTGCATGGCTCGCTGGATATGCACGCGGTTATCCTTTTCCTGATAATTGTTGTCTGGCAACAGCCGCATTTTTGGTCGCTGGCGTTGAAATACCGCGAGGAATACGCAAAGGCGAAAGTTCCCATACTGCCAGTCGCCAAAGGCGTAGCCGTCACAAAGCAGAGGATACTGCTTTACGTGTTACTCCAGTTTCCGGTGATGTGGCTTCCGTACTACCATCAGATGGCGGGAGCCTACTACCTTGCGGTTGCGATGTCGCTTAGCGTGGTGTATCTTGCTCTGACCATGAAATTCGTGTTTTCCACCGACGGGAGAGAAATGACAATATTCCACTTTTCCAACGCATACCTTATGCTCGTGTTCGGCGCGATGATAGCGGATGCGATAAGATGAGGAATTCCTACACCGGCAGGTGGTTTGTCCTTTCGATAATTTCATTGGGGCTGGGCGGCAGTTTTGCGTTCCTTGTGGGGATGTCGCGCGCGCCGTTTGCGGAGAGATACCTGCCGCACGACTATTTCCAGCATGCGCTGGTGGGGCATGTGAACCTGGCGATACTTTTCTGGTTGCTCCTTTCCACAGTAGTCATGTGGAGTTTTCATTTCAAGACGGAGGGGCTGAAGAGTAGCCTTTACCTGGCGGCGGTGGGGACTGCGCTCGTGGCTTTCGCCGCGCGTTTCGGCGAGGGGGATGCAGTTTTCAACAACTACGTTCCTGCGCTGGTGAACCCGTTTTTCTTCGCCGGGCT
>JAHFEI010000262.1 GCA_023248615.1 Nitrospinales bacterium
GTGGCGCAAAATGTCATAGCCGTTGTTATCACCTCATCGCCAGGCCGGATACCGGCCGCAAGGATGCCCAAGTGCAAAGCCGCCGTGCAAGAGTTGACCGCTATGGCATATTCCGCCTTTACATACTCCCTTATGGCAGTCTCGAAGCTGGCCACCTTGGGACCGGTGCCCAGCCAGCCGCTTTTCATGCTGGCTACGACTTCCTGTATTTCATCCTCTTCGATGGCAGGAGCGCCGAAAACCAAAAAGCGATCCTTAGGCCGTATAGGCATTTTCCCGTTTTTCATAATCTGCTTGATAGTATATTTCCTTTTCCGCCATTAGCAAGTTACGAGTTACATAAGGTTTCCTTTGCCATTGGGCGTGATTTTGTTTACACTTCACACAATATGAAAAAAACTAAAATTATCGCAACTCTTGGGCCATCGTCGGATAAACCGGCAATGATACGAAAGCTCATCCTTGCTGGCGTTAATGTTTTCCGCATAAACGGTTCCCACGCTTCGGGGCCGCAGATAACCACAAATACGAATTCCGTACGCGCCGTAGCGAAACAGCTTGGCAAACCGATTGCCGTGATGTTAGACCTTCAGGGGCCAAAGATACGTGTAGGCGAGTTTACCGCTGGCATGATAACGCTGAAGACGGGACAAACGGTTACGCTGAAAGTGACGAATGAAAAAAGTAGCGGCTCCTTTATCCCGGTCCAGTACGCCGATTTCTACAAGGATGTGACCAGTACCGGCAGGATACTTTTTGACGACGGGAAGATGGAACTCCATATTCTCTCGAAAAAAGATGGGATCATCCGCGCCAAAGTGATGAATGGCGGAGTTTTGAAGGACAAGAAAGGGATAAACCTGCCGGATTCCTCCATTTCCGCCGCTCCGATTACCAAAAAAGACCTAAAAGACCTGAAAACGGGCATTAAAGCTGGCGTGGATTATGTAGCGCTTTCTTTTGTCCGTGAGGCGGCAGACATCATAAAGCTAAAAAAGCTTATATCGAAATCTGCATCTCACATAGAAGTAGTGGCAAAAATAGAACGGCACGAGGCAATTACCAACCTTGCCGGGATAGTGGAAGCCACCGATGCGGTTATGGTCGCACGTGGCGATTTGGGCGTGGAAATGCCGCTCTCGAAGGTGCCGGTCATCCAGTCGGAAATAATAAGGCTCTGCCACGAACTGGCAAAGCCCGTAATAGTGGCAACACAGATGATGGAATCTATGGTTTCCAACCCGCGCCCCAACCGCTCCGACGTTTCGGACGTAAGCGGAGCTGTACACTCCTTCGCAGACGCATTGATGCTCTCTGGAGAAACGTCCACTGGCAGTTATCCGGTTGAATGCGTACGGGAGATGGGAATGGCGGCAATGGAAAGGGAAATATACCAATCGGCCAACAGGGCCGGGCGGTACTGGGAAATGGGGGCAAACCCAGCATTCCCGATAGAACAGGCTGTCGCCAACGCTGGTGTTGGCATGGCGGAATTGCTGGACGTAAGCGGAATCATAGTCCTTACCCATAGGGGATATATGGCAAAAAGAATTGCGGCGCTCCATCCGGTGCCCCCAATTTTTGCGTTCACAGACCAACAAGAAACAATGCGCAAACTAGCCATGGTGAGGGGCGTTTCCTCCCTATGCATGCCTCTAAAAAGCGAACTTGCGGGCAACCTCCGCATGATTTTCGGGAAACTGAGAAAGCAGGGGTTGCTAAAGAAAGGCGACCGGGTGGTTGTGGTGGCAAGCATGGAGACCACCAGCACGGGAAGCACCAATATGGTGCGCGTGGAAATCGTAACCTAGCCTGTTCGGCTTTTCTTAGAGCCCTTGGTACGGCGGCAAGCCTTTTAGCCCTTCCACATAACCGGCATTCTCCTCCAGCCATTTAGCTACAAGATATCTGCCTCCCATACGGTATCTGAAGCGCCACCTCTTTTTCAGGCTTATCTTCATTATGTTCGTGATGGAGTAAAACCGCTTCATCTCTTCCATTATCCCGGACTGTAGCTCATGGGGTGTCATCCGCTTCGGGCTTATTACCACATGCAACCCGTCATACAGTTCCCACTTCTGGTGGAGCACACGGCCTTGGCGTACCATTTCGTCATATACCGCCGTCCCGGGAAACGGTGTGAGCGCACAAAGCTGTATGGTGTCCAGCCCGGATTTAAGGGCGAAATCCACTGTCGCTTTTATGGTGTCGGTGGTGTCGTCATCCGAGCCAAGAACAAACATCCCATGCAGGCCGATGTTGTACTTTTTAAAACTTTCTATGGCGGAAATAATCTGTTCCAGAGTTTGCCCCTTATTGTATTTCTTCAGGGTTTCCGGGTTCACAGATTCCATGCCGACATAGGCAATGCGGCAATTCGTGCGGCGCAACAGGTCCAGCAGTTCCTCGTCCCTAGCCGTATTAATCCGGAGTTGGCAGGAATAGCGCGCCGGAACCTGTCCGGTATCTATCATTTTTTTCAACAGGTCCTTGGTTTTTTTTGGGTTCGCCGCGAAGTTATCATCAACAAAGCAAACCGTCCTGCCCTGGAATGTCCTTAGGTCGTCCAACACCTGATCTGTGGTTTTATAGCGGTATTTTTTGCCGAAGGTAGTGGTAACGCTGCAAAAGTTGCAATCGTACGGGCATCCGCGGGAAAACATCACTTCCGCCGGGTATTCCTCCGGCCCGCTGAAATCCTTGCAGGCGGAGAAATCAGTTGGCGGCAACGATGTCATATCCACTTTTTGGATAGAGGATGGGTTGCTCTGTACCGCGCCGTCCACCTTATAGGCTATACCGGCAACATCCTGCAACGAGCCGCCACTCGTCAAGGCGGCCAGAAGGTTTACTATCGTTACTTCGCCTTCGCCACGCACCACAAAATCGCAATATTCAAGCGCTTCCTCCGCAATGGCGCTGGCATGAGGGCCGCCCATGACTACAAGTTTACCCCGGCTTTTTAGTTCCCTACCCAGCCTGTATGCTTCCCTGACCGTAGAGGTGAGCGCGGACAGTCCCACCATGTCGAACCCCATGAGGTACTCCATGTCCAGCGGCTTTTTTTCCTGGAAAAATATCTCCACGTCATAACCGGCCTTCTTAAGGACGGAACTCAATATGGGAATGCCGAGACGCGGAAGGTAAGTCCGGCTGAACACATGGGTATTGTCCGTTTTCGTTTCTATAAGGGCTATTTTTTTGATTTCTATCTTCATGCTGTAATTCATTCCCTTGGCAACTGCTTGAGGCCGGTTTCAGACGGGCAAACCGCCGCCCACCTTTCGAATATCGAGCCTTTTAAAAATCTATTTTGTAACAATACATCCGCCGGAATTCTATATGGAATCGCCATAAAAGGATAGGGCTATTTCCTCTACCTGCCCCATTCGAATTGCCTCATATTAAATGTAACCGAAGGATTGGGCTGATTTTACGGGAAATGCTTCGTTGCCTCATATTCCATGTAACCGAAAGGAGCGTGGAAAATGGGACATGTATCGAGAAAAG
>JAHFEI010000030.1 GCA_023248615.1 Nitrospinales bacterium
CTTCCATGTCCGGCATGCCGAGCGAGCCACCTGCCGGGTTTTTCACGTCGACATAGTCCGGCCAGCGGGAAAAAGCGTCGCACTCCGACGGGTGGATGACGCTGATAAGCAGTTTAATCGCAGTAACCCCGGCGTCCCGGCTATTCCCCTTCCGGCTCGTTCGGCGGCGGGGTGCTCATGATGTTATACCCGCAGTCGACATGCACCACTTCTCCGGTTACAGCGCTGGCAAGGTCGGAGCAAAGGTACAAGGCGCTTTTTCCGACTTCTTCCTGCGATACATTCCTGCGCAGGGGCGAGCTTTTTTCGTGGTGTTTCAACATGGAGCGAAATTCACCTATGCCGCTTGCGGCGAGGGTTTTTATCGGCCCGGCGGAGATGGCGTTTACGCGGATGCCCATGGGGCCGAGGTCGGAGGCGAGGTATCGCATGCTTGCCTCCAGCGCCGATTTGGCAACGCCCATTATGTTGTAGCGCTTTACCACTTTTTCCGCCCCGTAGTAGCTAAGCGTAAGTATGCTCCCGTTGCGCCCTTCCATCAGCGGCACCGCGCAACGCGCCATGGCAACAAGCGAATATACCGATATATCCATGGCAAGATGGAATCCCTGCCTGTTGGTGGTATAGAAAAAATCCTTCAGGTCGTTGCGGTCGGCAAAAGCCACAGCGTGGATAAGGATGTCCAGCGAGCCGAATTTTTCCTTCCATTGACCGAACAGCCGCTCTATCTGTGCATCGTCCGCCACGTCGCAGGGTTCCACAAAAGTGGAATTAATCGATTGCGCCAGCGGGGCAACCCGTTTGCCCAATGCTTCCCCGGCGTAGGAGAAGCCCACGGTGCATCCTGCCCGGTGAAGTTCCTGCGCTATGCCCCATGCGATGCTCCGGTCGTTTGCCACGCCGAAGATAAGCGCGGTTTTGCCTTTTAACGAAAGTAAGGGTTCCATTTTTTTAAGCTCCTATGTTAACCAAGGTCTAGCCTATAGGAACGCGCCAGCCAATTCCACCCCAAAAAGGCGGATAGTAGTAGTCGCCGACCATTTTTACGGGTAGTTTTTGCCAAGCAAACGGACTTGCCAGACCGGGAAAAACATGTATAATACGCGTTTGCTTCTGGCTTTGGATGAAAAAGAAGGTGATTGTTGCTGTATAATCGCTGGTGTTTTTATAGGCGCGTAGCTCAGGGGTAGAGCACTTGCTTGACACGCAAGGGGCCGGCGGTTCGAGACCGCCCGTGCCTACCATTAATGTGCGTAGGAGTTGCCGTAGCCGGGAGGCGGCGGGTGTGACAACTGAAGTTTGGTTTTTAACAGGAGTTTATATCGCTAACGAAAAAGACGGGTTAAGGGTAAACAATAAAATACGAGTGCCGGAAGTTACGGTAATTGATGATACCGGGACGAATCTTGGCGCGATACCCACGGGGCAGGCTATAGATATGGCGGCCTCCCGGGGTCTGGACCTTGTTGAAGTGGCGCCGATGGCAAAGCCTCCGGTTTGCCGGTTTATAGACTACGGAAAGTTTAAGTACCGGAAGAACAAGAAGGCGCACGAGGCAAAGAAGAACCAGAAGATAATCCGTCTCAAGGAAGTGAAGATAACGCCGAGGACCAGTGAGCATGACTACCAGTTCAAGCTCAACCATATAAAGCGGTTCATCGGCGAGGGAAACAAGGCGAAGGTTACTGTCTTCTTTAAGGGAAGGCAGATAGACCATAAGGAACTGGGCATGGTAATGCTGGAGCGTTACCTTGAGGATACGAAAGATATAGTTACCGTGAGCCAGCCCCCGAAACTGGAGGGGCGGACATTGAGCATGATACTGGAGCCGAAAGGCAAAGGGCCGAAAACAGCGTCGGGCGTGCCGCACGAGGATGGGCATGGCGACGATGCGGATGATGTGATGAGTGAAGTGGACGAACTGATGACTGGAGGAAATGAAAGTGCCGAAGATAAAGACTAAGCGTTCCGCCGCAAAACGGTTTAGCGTGACAGCAAAAGGGAAGGTAAAGATGAAAAAAGCTTTCCTGCGCCACTGCCTGACCTGCAAGGATTCTAAGCGCAAGAGAAACCTGCGCAAAGGCGGCATTGTGGCCGATGTGGATACGAAAAGAATACAAAGGTTCATGCCTTACGCGTTTTAACCAGGAGGAATAATGGCTAGAGTAAAGGGCGGTCCCGCATCGCATCAGAGAAAAAGAGCGGTTCGCAAGCGGGCGGAAGGTTTTGTAGGCTCACGGAGGGCGACATTCGTCCACGCGAAGCAAACGGTAATTCGCGCAGGCGCATATGCATACCGCGACCGGCGTGTACGCAAACGGGATTTCCGTAGCCTGTGGATAATACGCATCAACGCTGCGGTAAGGGCGGAAGGCCTTTCGTACAGCCAGTTCATCAACGGCCTGAAAAAAGCCGGTGTGGAGCTGGATCGCAAGGTTATGGCCGATATGGCCGTGCGCGAACCCCAGGCTTTTGGCAAGATAATCAGCAAGGCCAAGGAAGGTTTGAAAAAGGCTGCCTGAGGCTATCCCTTGGCAGCAAACCTTATTGATAGTCTCCTGGAATTAAAAGTCCAGGTGCCGTCCCTGCCGGAACCGGCGGACGAAAAAGAGCTGGATGCCCTAAGGGTGAAATACCTGGGGAAGAAGGGGATAGTTTCGCTTCTTTCACAGGGGATGCCCTCCGTGCCGAAGGAACAAAAACCGGAAGCCGGAAAACTTTTGCAAGAGGTACGCACCGGCATCGAGCAGATGCTGGAGCGGGCCAGGGTGAAAATCCGGCGCGAAAAAATCCAGCGTGAAATAGAACAGGAGTTTTTCGACATATCACTGCCCGGAGCCAATCCGGGTTTCGGTGCGCGCCACCCCATATCCGCAGTAATGGAGGAAATTGTCGATATTTTCACCGGCATGGGTTTTCAGGTGGAAGAGGGGCCGGAAGCGGAATCGGACTACTACAATTTCGAGGGGCTGAACTTCCCACCCGAACATCCCGCACGTGATATGCAGGACACCTTTCACCTTACCGAAATCGAAATGCTGTTGCGTACCCACACGTCGCCGGTACAGGTTCGCGCAATGGAAAAATACGGGCCGCCGCTTTCCGTCATCGCTCCGGGCAAGGTGTACCGGTGCGACGCGGATATAACGCACTCGCCGATGTTCCACCAGATAGAAGGCTTCACCATAGATAAAAAAGTGACGATGGGAGACCTGAAAGGGACTCTCCAGACGTTCATCCGCAGGTTGTACGGGGCGGATACCAAAATACGCCTTCGTCCCTCGTTTTTCCCGTTTGTGGAGCCGGGCGCGGAGATGGACGTATCGTGCGTTATCTGCGGCGGTAAAGGTTGCCGCGTGTGCAAGCATACCGGCTGGCTGGAAATACTGGGCGCGGGGATGATACATCCCAACGTCATGAAAAGCTCCAACATCGACCCGGAAGTGTGGAGCGGCTTCGCTTTCGGCATGGGCATAGAGCGCGTTGCGATGCTGAAATACGGCGTAGACGACATCCGCTTATTTTTCGAAAACGATATGCGCTTTTTGCGGCAATTCTAGGGAAACCGGCACGATGAAGATAAGTTATATTTGGCTGGGCGAATGGGTGGAGCATAAGCTCTCGCCCGAAGAAATGGCGGCTGGCCTTACCTCGCTTGGGCTGGAAACCAGCATAGCGGAAGACCGGCGCGGCGCGTACGCCAACGTTGTAGTGGGTAAAGTTCTGACTGTAGGCCCGCACCCCAACGCGGACAGCATCCGCCTGACCACCGTAAACGCGGGGGGCGAGACGCTTTCCATAGTTTGCGGTGCGCCAAACGTGGCGGCGGGGCAGACGGTGGCTGTGGCCCTTGTCGGCGCATCCTTGCCCAACGGAATGAAAATAGAAGAACGTAAAATACGCGGTGAGGCGTCCTTCGGCATGATTTGCAGCGAAACGGAATTGGGCATAAGCTCCGATTCGTCCGGTATCATGGTATTGGACAGCTCGCTGGTGGCGGGGACAAAACTTTCTGCCTGCATGGAACTTGAAGACGTTATTTTTGAAGTTGACCTTACCCCAAACCGCGGCGATTGCCTGGGTGTGCTTGGCGTGGCGCGAGAGGTGGCGGCGGTTTCTGGCGGGAAACTGAAAATGCCTTCCGTTGCGCCCGCACAGGAGGGCATAAACGGCTTGTCCATAAAAATAGAAAATGTGAAAGGTTGCCCGCGCTATACCGCACGTGAAATTTTCGGCGTGAAAATAACCCCGTCGCCGTTTAAAATCCGGCGCAGGCTTGCGGCTTGCGGCGTGCGCCCCATAAATAATGTGGTGGACGCCACAAACTATGTGATGCTGGAAACCGGCCAGCCCCTGCACGCTTTCGACAGGCGCGACATAGCTGGCGGTATAATAACGGTGCGCAACGCCGCGCAGGGGGAAAGCTTTACTACGCTGGACGGGAAAACACACGCGCTGGAAGATTTCAACCTTCTCATAGCCGATGCAAGCCGGGGCGTAGCGCTTGCCGGTGTTATGGGCGGGCAAAATTCCGAAATAAAAGACGACACGGCGGACATCATACTTGAAGCGGCATATTTCGATCCCGTTTGCGTGCGGCGCACGGCAAAGCGGCTTGGCGTAAGCACCGAATCCTCATACCGCTTCGAGCGCGGGGTGGATGCCGAGGGATTGCCTCTGGCCAGCTTCTTGGCGGCTCGCATGATGGCGCAGTTTGCCGGTGGGATTGTAGGTGGCTACCTGGACGTATATCCGCAAAAAATCGAGCATCCACCAATAGCGCTTCGAGCCAGGCGCACAAACGATATGCTGGGGCTGGAGCTTTCCGACCGCGAGATGGCGGGCTACCTGGGCAAGCTCGGCATAGAGTGCGAAAGCGGTAGCGCGGGGCTGTTCGCCGTGAAAACGCCCAGCCACCGGCACGACATAAAAAGCGAAATAGACCTCGTGGAGGAGATAAGCCGCCTGCACGGGCTGGCAAACGTACCGCCCACCGCGCCGAAGCTAGCCCAGCACGCATCGCTGGAAAATGGCAAATACGCGAAACGGCGTGCGCTGAACAACTTGTTTGCCGCCGCAGGATTTTACGAGGCAGTTAATTTCTCCTTCATCAATCCAGCGTGGCGACGCGCCTTGGGGATGGAAGACAAAAAACCGGCAAAGATGGAAAACCGCATAAACGCGGAACTAAGCGAACTGCGCACATCGCTGTTGCCGGGGCTTTTGCAAACCGCATCGTTCAACTTGCGGCAGGGGGAGGAGAGAGTGACGGTTTACGAGACCGGCACGACTTTCCGCATGCGTAGCGGCGAGTTGCACGAAGAGTTCCACACCGCCGGGGTGATGACGTGCGGCGAAGAAGAGATTTTGGGCGTAAAGCTCCCGCGCGATTTCCACCGGCTGAAAGGCGTGTTGTCCAACGTGATAAAAGCCACCACCGGAGTTTCGCCGGAATTCGTGCTACCTGCCCAGGGCGCGGAGCACAAGTTCCTGTACGACCACAGGCAGGCGGAAATAATGGTAGGAGGCCTTTGCATAGGCCTTATGGGCCAAATCCATCCGCTTGCGCTGGAAGCGTCCGATGTGGATACGGACATGGTTTGTTTTGAATTTTCGGCGGATGCTTTGCTAGGATTACCGACAAGAGGGTTGCGGGTTACGCCTATCCCCAGGTTGCCGGGGATAAAACGGGACTTGGCGCTGATAGTGGACGAACGTGTCGAGGCCGGAGCGCTGGTAAAAACGATACTGGAGACCGACCCGGTGCGGATACGCCATTGCGCGTTGTTCGACCTGTACCAAGGCGTACAGGTACCGGAAGGGAAAAAGAGCCTTGCATTCAGGCTGTTTTTCCTGGACACTGAAAAAAACCTCACCGATGGGGCTGGAGATGAGATAATGGCCGAGGTGCTTGCCAGGGTGAAGGAAAAACATTCCGCTGTTATAAGGGGATAGGATGAAATCGCGCATTGGAGAGCTTGCGGGCAAGGTGGAAAACCTCTCGAAGGATCTCGTTGCCTCCGCAAAAGAAAACGCGCGGCTGAGAAGGCTGTTGCTATCCGCCGAAAACAGGATAAAAGAGCTATCGTCCTCTGGGCCGCATAATGGCGACGGGGCTGGCATGATGGAAATTACCCGCCAGATGGAAAAGATGAAGAGTGAGCGCAAGGTGATAAAGGAAAAAGTGGAAAAAATGGCGCTGAAGCTGGAAAAGTTCTACCAGGAATAATATGGCGCAAGACGTAACCATAAAATTGCACGGGCGGGAATACAAGATACGCTCGCCGTTCGAGCCGGAATACACGCAAAAGCTGGCGCGTTACTGCGATTCGCTGATGAGGAACATCAACGCATCTACAGCCTCCTCCGATTACCTTGGCCTGTCGGTGCTTACCCTTTTGCAGGTTACGCACAACTATTTCCATCAGGTGGAAAAAGCGCAAAAGCCGGACGAAGGCACGGAAACGGAAATTTCACGCCTCATAGAATTGCTGGAAGCGACATCAAAAGATATCGCCATCATTAACGATGCGCCATTTGCAGAGCCGCCGCCACCGCCAACCCACAACGCAAACACGCTGTAGCATTTCCTGCGGGGCGTCCAGATCCGTATTTCCCGCCGACATTTTTTAATCCAACGACGGCAATTTCACTTATTCGATAAAATACTCGGAGGATGGCGCGGTAGAATTGTTTGGATATGATTGGCTGGAACATTTTTACCGTTTCTGATAGGCTTGCGCTGATGGGGGGCGTAGAATACTTGCCCCGGACAATGTTGGGTAATATTTTATTGGGAGGTAGGGTGGCTTCTTTACGTTCGGTAACGTTTGCGATCATAATTGCATTGTTCCTTTCTGCTCCTGTTTATTCTTCTGACCATGCCACATCAGGTGGAAAAAGCATAGGAAGGCTGGAAGAGAAATTAGAAATACTAAAATGCTTACAGGCTGATTCAGACAAAAAACTAGCAATGCTTTCAGAAAAGTTAGAAGGGCAGGCGAAGATATCTGAGGAGCTTTTTAAGCAAGCAAAGGAGGAGGTCAAAAAAACGGATTGGTTTAATTTATACGTCAATATCGCATTAGCAGTGTTGACCGGTTTCGTTGTTATTGTGGCTTTATTCCAAGAAGTAATTGCAAGAAAGTGGAAAAAAACAAAGTTGGGAATGGAAATCAAATTACGCTCTCCCGATAGCGTTATGATAGTAAGTTCGGTGGTGGCACCCCAATCCGGAACAGTCCACGAAATCCGCCTACTCTATATCAGGATAAAGGTAGTGCATGAAAAAGGGGTGGCAGGTGAAAGTGTAGAAATCATGCCTTTGAGGTTCTGGAGTGTAACTGATGGGAATGCGGAGCCAATAGATAGCTTTCTACCAATCAGTTTGCACTGGAGTTATTTCCCTCATGACGAGTTTGGGACTATTCGAGTTCCTGCTGGGTCGTTTAGGTATTGCGATTTGGGTTATTTTGAAAGAAGGCCAGATGGTAAGGCAAGTTTAACTATAGATACTGTTTTTCGATCAAATCCTGTAGGGGCTGGAATCATACCAAATGTTTTTGGGCCAGGGGAATATCAGTTTGAATTAGAGTTAACAGGAGATAACGTTAAAGCTACAAAGGGGAGATGGAAAATTAAATTTGATGCATGGATAGACGATGAAGGTAGAATGCTAGAGAGTATAAGTATCGAAAAAATGCGGAGTATCTTAGCGCGCTGATATCCGCATCTGCTGTTCAAGCGAGTTCGCAATCACGGGAGTGGTACAATGTGGCTATGTGGTGGCGCCGTTTGGGGAAGCGGGTTCGACCAAATTTAAAAAGTTGTTTCGAGGGGTGTTTATGAGTGTAGGCAGGATAGGCGGTTCCAACCCGATAGTTTCCGCAAAGGCGCCAAGCGCCAGCGCGATTAAAGACCAGCAGGCCGCCTTGGCCAATTTTAAGCAATCGCTTATCGGGACGATATCTGGCGGCCTTAGCCAGAGCGGCGGCGTGTACGCGCTGGCCGGGACGCCTGTGGACAAGTTCATAACAAAAGATTTTGCCAATATGCCGCAAAAAAGCAAACAGGAGTTCATGAAGATGTACGCATCGCTCTCAAAAGTGTCCGGCGGGCTAGTGCCACAAGAGGTGGTGAACCAGACGTTCGGCACCCAACCGGGCGGCTACAGTAGCCTTATCTCGCAGATAGGCGCAAAGTTCGGCACCCTGAAAAAATAGCCGCTAACCGTGCGTTAGGTGTGTGCGCGGCTATTTCTTTTTCCCGTTTTTCGACATCCACTCACGCGCAAGCTTTTGGGCTTGCTCAATCTGGCCTGGAGCCATCTGTTTCCCGATGATTTCTTTATTTTCTATTGCCAGCTTGTTGCCCTGCGATGCGGCAATCTCTGTCCACATGTATGCGGCGATGTGGTCTTGGGCAACGCCACGGCCTTTGTGGTACATATATCCCAGGTTGTTTTGCGCATCCGCGTTGCCCTGCCCTGTGGCCTTCCTGTACCACTTGATGGCCTCTTTATAATCCTGCGCTACGCCGGTGCCATCTTCGTAAATAAAGCCTAGGCTGTATTGCGCGTCCGCATCTCCCTGCTCTGCGGCTTTTTTAAACCACCTCACCGCCTCTTTATAATCCTGCGCTACACCGGCGCCATCCTCGTACATGCGAGCCAGGCTGTATTGCGCGTCCGCGTCTCCCTGCTCGGCGGCTTTCTTGTACCACTTCGCGGCTTCCTTAAAATCCTGCGTTACCCCGTAGCCTTTCTCGTACATGCGACCCAGGTTGTACTGCGCGTCCAGATGTCCCTGCTCGGCGGCGATTTTGTACCACTTCACCGCCTTTTTGTGGTCTTGGGCAACGCCAAGGCCTTTCTCATACAGGTACCCAAGGTTGTACTGGGAAGTGCGCGACCCGTTGTTTGCGCTTTTCTGCCATTCGGCAAAGGAGGTCTTGTAGTCCTTGGCGTTGAACGCCTCCCATCCTTTTGCCAAATCTGCGGATGCCGCAACCGGCAACAACAGTAAAAGGCAAAACGTGATTGCTATAGGATAGAAATTTTTCCGCACTTATCCCCCACTGTTTTTTTCTACGTATCCAGTTGTGTGCGGACAAGCCCATACTGCACCCTTGGCTTATCCATCTTCGCAGTGGTAATTATATGCCCTATTTAACTGGGGAATTCAACATACCCATCCTCCAATTTTTTGTGGTGTGCATCAAATAGCGTTTTGGTTTAATGGAAGCTGTTTGCACAAGAGGGTAGATAACGCCCGCTATTTCAATTGGATTTGGCACGGATGTTTTTCGGCCTGCGTCTTGCAAAGGTTAAAGGCAATGAACACTGTGCATGATTTAGCGGTTACGGAAGAAAATGGCAAAGTCATATCCCCGGTAGCATTCCACAATGGGATGTTGCACAACAGGCTTTATCCCGGTTCCCAACCAGGTATCGTACGCATCCGGGAAACGGACACTCGCACATATTTGCGGTGGAACGATAGCTATAGTGTCGGCATAGCCTCCTTCGATAACGACCACAAGGTGCTTTTTAATATCGTTAACGGGCTTTACGAGGGCATCAGGGTAAAAGAGGGGAGACCCGCTTTGGTCGAGGCGCTCCATAACCTGGGGTTTTATGTAAAGGGGCATTTCCGCTCCGAGGAACTGGCGATGCAAAAATATGGTTATCCCAATTATGACAAACACAAGAAAGAGCATGATGACTGTGTTAAGGAAGTGGGCGACTACTGCCACCGGGTTAGGGCCCACGATGATTTATTTTCCGAAGAGGTTTTAGCTTCTCTGGTGAAGTGGCTTGTCGGCCATGTGAATGGCACAGACAAGCTTTACAGCTTGTTTCTCATCAACAAGGGGGTCGAGTAACCGTCCTGTTTGAAAGATAAGCCCACGCCAGCTCCCAATTCCCCCCGCTACTCTCGCCTCGCCGAAGTTGGGCAGTATCGCCGTTCCAATAGCCGTTTGGGATATAATGTGCCACAATAGACTGCGAAACAGGTATGGTAAAAAAATGGGCGTGAAGATTTCTGAAAATCGGCGGCTGATTCTTCTCATCAGCGTGCTTATGGTGGCGGGGTTTTTGGCCACCAGCCTTGCCAGTTATTTTGTGTCCAGGGAGTCGGTAAGGAATTCCATTACTGCGCACGAGTTGCCCCTCACTTCCGACAACATTTATTCCGAAGTGGAGCGCGACCTGTTTCGCCCGGTGCTCATCTCCTCGCTAATGTCGCAAGATACCTTCTTGCGCGATTGGACGCTGGCTGGCGAGCGCGATCTTGGCGCCATCACAAAATACCTTGGCGAGATTAAAAACAAAAATGGCGTGCTTACCGCTTTTTTCGTTTCCGAACGCACCCGAAATTACTATTACGCAGGCGGCATCATGAAGAAGGTGAAGCTGGGAGAGCCGCGTGACGCATGGTACTTCCGTGTGCGGGATATGAAGGTTGATTATGAAATAAACGTCGACCCCGATATGGCGAACCGCGATGCCATGGCTATTTTCATCAACTACCGCGTATTCGATTATAAGGGCAATTTTATCGGAAGCGTTGGCGTGGGGCTTATGGTGGATACGGTGCGCAAGCTGATAGAAAATTACAAGCAGCGGTACCACTGCAATATCCTGTTTGTCGACCGCAAAGGCCGGCTTGTGCTTACCGGCGCCGGTGTTTCGCCGCAGTTTTTGGACATCCGCAAGGAGCCGGGGTACCGCGACATAGCAGACAGGGCGCTTTCCGCAAACAGCGGCAAGTACCAATATAATCGCAACGGCGGGACGGTATTCGTGAACGCCAGGTTCATAGATGAGCTGCAATGGTATTTGCTGGTGGAGCGATCGGAAGACCCTTCGCTAAAGAGCCTCCGCTCGACGCTTTATTGGAACCTTGCGGCATGCCTGTTGATTACGGCGGTGGTGCTGGCCGCTACCCGTGTAACGCTCAACAGATACCAGGCGCGGGTGGAAGCGGATACCAAGGAGCTTAAAGACGCCAAAGAAAGGGCGGAAGACGCTACCGGCATCAAAGACAAATTCGTGGGCCTTGTATCGCATAACATCAGGGGGCCGTTATCTACGGTTATCGGCTACCTGAACCTTGCCATGGGGATGCGGAATCCCGATGGCTCTTACAAACCGGAAATTAGGGAGTGGCTGGAACGCACCAAGGATGTAACTAATTCACTGATAGATACCGTGACCAAAACGCTTGATATCAGCCGTCTCCAGACTGGACGCATCCATCTCAATAAACATGATGTGTATGCCCGTGAGGTTTTTAGCCGTGTAATCGAAAATGCAACCCACCAGGCATCGGAAAAAAATGTCGCCCTGCGCAATGAAATCCCGGAGGACTTTGTTGTTACCGGCGACCGCGAGTTGCTGGGCGAAGTGTTTACGAACCTAGTGAGCAACGCGATAAAATTCACCAAAGGCGGCGGCTCGGTGACGGTATTTACCCCCGTAGCCTCTGTTATAGCGGTGAGAGATACGGGCGTTGGCATTTCCCCCAAACTGTTGCCGGACATTTTCAAGCACGAAGTTTTAACCTCTACTCCCGGCACTTCCGGCGAGGGGGGAACCGGGATGGGATTGCCTTATTGTTCCGACATCATGGATGCCCACGGCGGTAGCATAAGGGCCGAAAGCCTGCCCGAAGGAAGCGTTTTCTACCTGTGGTTTCCGCATATTCCTCCAGGGACAACTGCTACTTAATGCGTCTATGCAAAACCGGGATGCCAGCCTTACGGCCTGTTTCCCCTCCGGGTTTTTTTGCGTTACAATCGCGGGTGTGGCGTGGGCATATGCAAAGGCTTTATTTTTCAAAAAAACATCTGAACCTATTACGGGTTTCATGCGTCTAAGTATAGTAGGCAACAACAATGAGCAAGGGAGATAGCAAATGGAATATCACAGGGTTATAAAAATTGTCGGGCTGTTTGTTCTGGCGGTCGCCATTGGGCTTGTCGCCTCGGTAGAAAAGGCCGATGCATGCGGGATGGGCGGGAAACCTGCGTGTAAGGGCTGGAAAGACGGGGAACATCGGCACGAGTGGATGAAAAAGATGAACCTTACCGACACCCAGAAAAAGCAGATTGAAAAAGTGCGCGAGGAACAGCAGTCCAAAATCAGCGCAAAGATGGAGCAGGTAAAGGCCGAGCATGAGAAGCTACACAAGATGATGGGGGAAGAGACCCCGGAAGCCGATTTGCTGGCGCAACATGCCAAGGTGGTGGAACTCAACACCGGCATGATGCAGGAGCGGTTTGAAACCATCCTGAAAATCCGTGGAGTGCTGACACCGGCGCAACGCAAACAGATGCCGGATATGCACGGCATGCATGGCGACCACGGCGGTATGATGGGAAACCACTCCGACTGCCCGATGGGAACCGCACCCAAACACGAATAGTACGCCCATACACCCCATGGGGAAAGGTGATGGCTCCGAACAACGGTTCGGGGCCGTTTACAAAGGCTATGCGGGGTTAGTCCGCTCCGTACTTTATAACATCTGCGGGGGTAGCCAACTGGACGACCTAGTGCAGGAGACCTTCGTTAAGATATGGAAGAGCCTTGACGGTTTTCGCGACGAGGCGGGTATGAAAACGTGGATATACCGCATTGCCACCAACACGGCCCTTGACCACTGCCGGC
>JAHFEI010000031.1 GCA_023248615.1 Nitrospinales bacterium
TTCTCCCTTTTTTTGTAGCAACGAAATGCCGCCCACTGCGGCGGTGCGGATGCTTTCCACGGGCGACTCCAGCATGCTTGCCATACGCCCGAAACAAGATACGCCGTTAAGCATACCTATCGCCTTCAGTGTGTCGCAAACAACGTCGGGAAACGGCGAATCCAGCAACGCTGCCAATGGCGCCACCTCACCGACGGAGCCAAGTAGCCCCACAGTCCGGATAAGGTGCCTGTTTTTCCTGCTATCGTCCGCGCTTAGTCCGGCCACCACCAACGGCATGGCATCGGCTCCCTGCCGGACAATAATGTCGCGTACCGCATCTTCCAGCGTTTCTTCGTCAAGGAGGTGGAAAAGCCTTTCCACAGGTATAGTCCCTTTGACAAAACGTAGCATCATAAGGGCCGAGTCCACTTCCATCTCATCGTTGCCGGTTACCATTTCAACCAGCAACTCCACCAACCGCGTCGAATCCAGCGCCTTCATCACCTTGACAACTTCCGCATGGAAAAAACTCTGGCGCTCCACCTTGGACAGGAACGCAGTCTTGGCCTCTATCTGGGCGATACATACCACCGCCGCCCGCATTATCGCCTGCTCCCTTACCGTTGCCAGAAGGGTAACCATCGGCAGTAGCGCGGAGATATCCCCAATCTGCCCCAAGGCGATAACGGCGGGGAAGCAGAGGATATCGTCATCCAGCATGCCCATAAGGACGTTGCATGCGCGTTCGTCGCCTATCAGGCCCAGCGCGGTAATGTACGGGAACCGCGACCACGTTTCTTCCTTGCCCATCGCCTCGATAAGCGGAACAACCGCCTCTATCCGCCCCAGTCGGCCCAACCCCTCGGCGCAAGCGTAGCGCACGTTTTCATCGGTATCGACAAGCCCCTTCACCAAAGCCGATACCGAATCGTGGCTATGGAGCCTTCCTAATGTATTGGCGCTAAAAATGCGCACGTCTTCGGACTTGTCTTCCAACAAAAGGCGCGCAAGGGGAGCAACCACGTCCTCCCCCATCTCGTTTAAAACCGACATCGCGGAGTTTCGCACGCCCGCATCCTCGTCGCGCAGGCAATCAATCAGGTGCGAAATGGACGTCTTGTCGCGTATCTTAAGGAGAGCTTCCACGACAGTGTTGCGCACCTGCCAGTAGTCGTCCCCCAAAAGCTGGAGCAAAGGTTTTATGCTGGCCTGGTCGCCAAACTCACCCAGCATCTCTGCGGCAGACCTGCGAGTTGCAAAGTCAACGGATGAAAGGCGCACGATATGGAAATTAAGCTCGTTCACTCAGCCATCCTGCCTAAAACGGTTGCCGCTATTGTGGCACATACCAAAACAGTCTCCATCCTGTGAATTAAGACGCCATTGTACCCTAAAACAGGCTTAAAAAAGGGGCGTAGAAAATCAGGCGGTCTTTTGGTACTTGGATGGGTTCTTTTGGAATTCTTCACGGCAGGCCTCCGAGCAGAAATAATAGGCTGTCCCATCGCACTCCACCAGCCTGCCGCTTCCTGCCGGCATTCCGCATACCGGGTCGATAACCGTCCCCGCCGGTTTCTGGAGTAGCTTTATAAAGACCTCCGCCATTTCCGGATCAAACTGTTTTCCGCTCTCCTCGCGAATGACCTGTACAGCCTTTTCGGAGGTATAGGATTTTCGGTACGCCCTGTCCGACGTCATCGCATCGTAGGCGTCGATAACGGCGATAATTCGGGAACCTATCGGGATGAAATCCCCCTTAAGCCCGTCCGGGTAGCCAGCGCCATCGAAACGCTCGTGGTGGTGCCGCACGATATTAAGGATGTCCCGAAACCTGGTGATGGAGGCCAGCGACGATGAGCCGAAAATGGCGTGCTGTTTCATAAATTCAAATTCATCGGGTGTAAGCCTGCCCGGCTTGTTCAGTAGCGCGTCTGGCACGCCTATCTTGCCGATGTCGTGCAGGGTGGCGGCAACTACGGCGTTCTCTACCTGCTTTTTGCCCAGTTGCAACTCTTCACCCATGGCGGCAACCATGTTCCTCATCCGTATGCAATGCCCCTCCGTGTACCGGTCTTTCATCTCCAGCAACGAGGAGAGCGCGATAAGCAGGTTCATCAAATCTTCTTCCCGCTCCCGGCTGGCCTTTTTCAGCCGCGACAAGGATACGCCAAGCGCGATAAGCAACGCCGTAAGCAGGATTACGAGCAATCCCAACGCAATTCCAAAACCGGTTGTCATGTACGCCCTCTTTCAGTTTTCCGTATTGTACAATGCCGCAAGATAAACGGCCTGTAGGGAGTATAGATGGTTGCCGGGCCGCTTACCACCCCCACATCCATCCGGCTTGTGCCGCGCAGGTTTAAAAAGTATCCTATCCGCATGGAACGATACACACACCCCAACGGGGGCTTCACGCTTTTGGAACTGCTTGTGGTGGTGGTAATAATATCGCTGTTGGCGGGGCTGGGCCTGCCGTTTTTCGCCCGCTCCCTCGACAGGGTGGAGGCAAAAGCCGCCGCCGGGAAAATAGTGGCCGTTATGAGGCTGGCCCGTGGCGAAGCTATTGCCACACGCCATTCCATGACCGCAGTTGTCGACGCCGAAAACCGCACCGCATACGCCATACGCGGCAAGTACTCCACGAGCGGGACGGCAAAGCCTGTAGAATCGCCAGTGGAAATTCCGGCATCGGTGAAAGTATGGACACTGGGCGAGAAGATAGTGACTGTGGAGTTCAGCCCGTCCGGGACATCCAGTTCCTGCGACCTTGCCATAACGACAGAGGATGGCAGGGCCGGAAACGACAAAAACGGATACCACATAACGGTGGAGCCGCTTTCCGGCAGGGCGAAGGTAATTCCCAACAGCGAGTTCGGGAAAAATGAAAACAAGGGATGAGGCCGGTTTCACCCTGCTGGAAATACTTGTCGCAACCACGATACTTGCCGTCACGTTCACCGCAGTTTTCCACCTGTATGGCGGCACGCTTCGCTCCATAGGCAACTCGGAAAAATATGCGCACGCCGCCGTACTGGCGGAACGCAAAATGAACGAGGCGCTTATGGCCACCCCCTTTCCCCCGGCCTCGGAAAAGGGAGTGTTCGACGGGAACCCCGGCTTCTCCTTTCGCGTAACAACCGCCGAGTACACAGGGCCGATAGGCCGTGCGGACAAAAGCGTAATGCGCGATGCGCCAGTAGCAGTAACCTACCGTGTTTCCGTAGCGGTAGAGTGGCGCGAGGGAAACGCCAACAGGGCCATGGATATGGAAACCCTTAAAACCGTCGTGGAGGAAGTGCGATGAAAGGCCCGTTGGGAGGAAGGGAAGGTTTTACCCTTCTGGAACTGCTGGTGGCAATCACGTTGCTGGCGGCAATCATGGCCATTCTCACTGGCGGGTTCTCCCTTTCGTTGCGCTCGTGGGAAGCCAGCAAAGCAAAGATGGAGGGGCATTACGACATCACAGAGGGGATGTACCTCCTTTCCGGCCAGGTAAAAATGGCAAAACGCGCCTTTCGGGTGGACGAAAAAAACAAGCAGACTCTCGTCTTTTCCGGCAACGCCGGTAGTGTGGAGTTTGTTTCCGCCATGCCCCGCCTTCTGCCATCCGACAAGGCGGACGGCTTTTACCTGCAAAAAATAACCTTCGACGGCAATAAACATCGCGTGGTGTTTGGCGAGAGCTGGTTCCAGCCGTACCTGCCGCCCGAAAAAGTGCGCTGGAAAGAAACCAGCATGGGACAGGGGAAAATTAAATCTTTCCGGCTTGAATACCTGGTAAGAGACAACGACCCCGGCAAACCGGAGAGCTACGGGTGGGCCGATTCCGTAAACTCCGATACCATCGTAACCGGAGGCAAGGTACCGGAGATGCCAAAAGCGGTACGGATGCGTATGGAGACAGGCGGGGAGAAGGAAAATTTCGTTTGGCCGCCGATGGTCGCGCAAATTTACGAGGGAAGTGAAATAAAAATGCCGGACGTAAAACGCTAATGGTGCGAACACTGGGAAACAACCGGGGCATCGCGCTGGTGATGGTAATCTGGATGCTGGTGATACTGGTAGTGCTGGCAGCGGAACTTACCGTAAGCGCCAAAAGCGACGTAAGCGCAGTGCGCAACTTCAAAGAGGACAGGCAGGCGTACTTCATCGCCAAGGCAGGTGTGGAAATGGCCTTCAAGGAAATGCTGGCCGACTCCGACTACCACTACTACTTGAACGGCCAACTGGTATTTGCGCGGCACGGCGACGAGGCATCCCCGCCGGAGTTTGCCCCACGCGATGGCATAGCGCTGGGCGGCGGGTTGCTTTCGTACGCCATCCGGGATGGAAACGAAAAACTAAGCCTCAACGCGCTGGCGCACAACGACGGGCAGTTGCGCCTACTATTCCAGATACTCTTTCCCAAAGGGGCAAAAGATGGCGAAACCGCCGTTGACTCCATACAGGACTGGGTAGACGCAGACGAACTTCACCGCGCCAACGGGGCTGAAAGCGACTACTACGAAACACTGGACCCACCATACCGGGCAAAAAACGGCGACTTCGATACGATGGGCGAACTAAGAAAAGTGAAAGGCATATCGCCAGAAATCTACGCGGCGCTGGACAACGTAGTGACCGCCTATCCGGTATCGCGGCTGAACCCGAACACGGCGTCGGAAACTGCGCTGGTTGCCGAAGGGATGCCTCCGGAAAAAGCCGCCGCGCTGGTTAAGGAAAGGGCGAGCAAGGGATATGTAGATACGAACGCAAAGTCCGACCTGTTTATCATAACTGCCACCGGAACTTTTAAGGGAAGCAAGCTCACACACACCATCAGGGCATCGGTAAAAAAAACCGGGGCTCGTTCTCTAGCCGTATTGGACTGGACAGACGACCACTACCAAGCTGAGACCGCCGATGAGGGAAAAGGGAGGGGTGAGCAGTTGGCAGTGCCCACCCCCTAACCGGAGAGAGGTAATATCAGGTTTGGTGCCTGATAACGCTGTAAGAAAGCAATCCGTGTGCCACACTAACAGCACATATTAACGATTGATTTTATTAGCTATATGGAAAATGATGAGATGGCGATTGTGCACTAAAGTATCCACCTGGACAAAAAAACGTACGTGCAACTTCATCCGCCAGACGGGACGTTGCCACTGAAAAATACCGCCTGAGCCAAAAACCGTTTCAACCTGGTCAATACCGCCCCCATTTTTTTGGGGCGCAAACACCAAAAGGGGATAAAATGAGTCCGGTTCGGGTGGTTTTAAAAAACACTTTCCAGACGGGGGCTACATGGGTGCTGTTGTGTTCCACGGTTTTTCAAAAAGGATGATGGAAGCCTCGATGGAGGCGCTACGCGATGGTGAACTGATAATCTATCCTACCGATACCATTTACGGCATTGGGTGCGACATGAAGAACAGCAAGGCGCTGGAAAAACTCAACCAGCTCAAAAACAGGCCAACCAACAAGCCGTTCAGCTTTATCTGCAACGACATGAGCGAGGCTGCCCACTACGCTAGGATATCCAACGCCGCGCACCGCGTGATGAAGCGCTTCCTGCCCGGCCCGTACACCTTTGTCCTGCCCACAGGAAGCGGAGTGCCGAAAAAAATGGCGTCCGCCGACCGAGCCGTTGGCATCCGCATACCAAACCACCCGATAACGCTGGCGCTGGCAAAAGAATTCGGTGCGCCGATAATAACCACCTCCGTCAACGTATCAAACGAACAGCCGCTAAACGCAATCGGCGACCTCTCCCACATGTTTACCTCCGCCGTCGCCGTCATCATTGATGGCGGCCCGCTGGACAACGTGCCTTCCACCATAATAGATTTCACTGAAGACGACCCCAAGGTTATACGGGAAGGCAAAGGGTTTGAGGAGATAAGGCCCTTCCTCGAATTCTCCCACTCCTGAGGGTAAGCGTGACAGAGACGCCGTTCAAATACCGCTGGGCCACGATAGGCGACATAAACGCATTTTTCGGCTTGATGCTGGACAACATGACCGGGCTGGTCATACTGGCATCCATCCTTACGGGCATATTCGGGATGCCAGCGGACATCGTTTTGCTGAAGATGGTTCCCGGCACGGCGCTGGGCGTGATGCTGGGCGACATCGCATACACATGGATGGCGTTCCGGCTGGCCAAAAAAGAAAACCGCCAGGACGTCACCGCCATGCCGCTGGGGATAGACGCCATCGCCCTTTTCGGCCTTACGCTCGGCGTGGTAGGCCCCGCCTACCTGATAACCAAGGACGCGGAAAAGGCGTGGGCGGTGGGAATGGCGGTGCTGGTGGTGATGGGCGCGGTAAAAACCATTACTGCATTTTTCGGCGAGGCGGTACGGCGCAATGTCCCCCGCACGGCAATGCTTGGCTCTATAGGCGCGCTTGCCGTTGTTTTTATCGCCTACCTCCCTTTCATCAAAATCATTTCCGATCCCGTCGCAGGGCTGGTGGCGCTGGGCGTGATACTGATGACGCTTACTGCGCGTATGCGGCTACCGCTTGGCATCCCCGGGGCGCTGGGATCCGTGGCTTTAGGCACCGCCGTATTTTACCTGTCGCAGGCGCTCGGCTTTTCCCACGGACATCCTGTGGCGCAGGCTACATCCGGTTTGGCATTTCCCGTCCCCACCCTCTGCTTTATGGATGGGCTGGCGATGGGGATGCAGTACCTGCCTATCGCCATTCCCATAGCCATCACCAACGTGATAGGCGGGATAGACAACACCGAAAGCGCCGCAGTGGCGGGAGACGAATACAACACACGCGATATCCTTCTGGTGGAGGGCATAGCCACCCTGATAGCGGGGATTTGCGGCGGCGTGATACAAAACACGCCATACATAGGGCATCCGGCATACAAGCGCATGGGCGGCAGAGCCGCCTACACGCTGGCTTCAGGGCTTTTCATAGGGCTAGGCGCGATGACCGGGCTGGTGGGGCTTCTTATATCCGCCCTGCCAGAATCGGTGATGGTGCCTATCCTTGTTTTCATAGGGCTGGAGGTCTGCTCGCAAGCGTACGCCGAGGTGGACAGGAAACATATGGCGGCGGTATCCATCTGTTTCGTCCCGGTTATCGCAAACCTTGTTTTTATACAGTACAACACGCTTATGGCGGCGGCGGGAATACAGCTTGCCGCGCTTCGCCCCGATTTTCAGGAGACTTATAACGCAGTAATGGTTCTTGGCAACGGGTTTGTATGCACCGCCATGATATGGGCCGCAATGCTAGCCTTCCTGATGGACGGCGCGCTGAAAAAAGCTGCCGCCGCCGCTTTGGTTGCGGCGGCTCTCACCATGGTAGGACTTATCCACTCGCCTTTTGCGGATGGCAGGCTTTTCCTGCCGTGGGATGGGGCGCCGCACGCCGTATACGCCGTAACTGCAGGATATTTGTTAATGGGAACCACCTACCTTATAATGTCTTCTTTTAACAAGCCGACAAAAGGAGACTGATTTGGATCCCCATTCCATGAGACACTCCGCCGCGCATGTGATGGCGCAGGCGATAAGGGAGCTTTACCCAAACGCGCAATTTGCATTCGGGCCGGAAACCGACAACGGATTTTATTACGACGTAAAAATACCGGATGGTGCGCTGAAAAGCGAAGACCTGCCGAAGATAGAGAAAATCATGCAACGCATATCCAAGGGGCGACACCCGTTCGAGAAAAAAGATATGGGACGCAACGAGGCGCTTGCCTTTTTCACTTCGCAGGAATTCAAGATAAAAGCGCTGGAAGGCCTTTTGAAGGACGAACAGTCCGTCTCCGTATACACCCAGGACGGGTTCTCCGACCTGTGCCGTGGCCCGCACGTGGAGCACACCGGACAGATAGGCGCGTTTACCATAGACCGCATCGCCGGAGCCTATTGGCTCGGCGATTCCAAAAACGAGCCGCTCCAGCGCGTATATGGCCTTTGCTTTGCCACGAAGGAAGAACTGAAGGAATACAAGACGATGATGGAAGAGGCGAGGAAACGCGACCATCGTGAAATAGGCAAAAAACTTGAGTTGTTCTCGTTCCACGAGGAGGGAGCTGGTTTCGTATTCTGGCACCCACGCGGGCTTACTATATTCAACCTGCTTATCGAATTCATCCGCGCGGAAAACGGCAAACGCGGCGGCAAGGAAATAAAAACCCCGGAAATACTGAGCGTAGACCTGTGGCACAAGTCCGGACACTACGACAACTTCCGGGACAACATGTACTTCACCACCGCAGAAGACAAGCCGTACGCGGTAAAACCGATGAACTGCCCCGGCTCCATACTGGTTTACAAGGACGGGTTGCATTCGTTCCGCGACCTGCCGTTAAGGCTGATGGAAATCGGACATGTACACCGCTTTGAGCTTTCCGGCGTGTTGCACGGGCTTTTCCGGCTACGCGCCTTTACGCAGGACGACGGGCATATATACTGCGCACAGGAGCAGGTGGAAGGCGAAATATCGAGTTTCGTCGACGCCGTCTTTTCCGTGTACGGCGTTTTCGGGTTCGAGGATATCACCGTGTTCGTATCCACCAAACCGGAGCATGCAATGGGTTCGGACGAGATGTGGGAAAACGCCACAGCCGCGCTTAAGGTCGCGCTGGATAAAAAAGGCGTGCAGTACAAAATAAAAGAAGGCGAAGGGGCCTTCTACGGGCCGAAAATAGAATTCAACGTGAAAGACTGCATAAAACGGAACTGGCAGTTGGGCACCATACAGGTGGATTTCTCCATGCCGGAACGGTTCGGGCTGGAGTTTGTCGGCTCCGATGGCGCAAGGCACCGCCCCGTGCTACTGCACCGCGCCGTACTCGGCTCGCTGGAGCGGTTCCTGGGAATATATATAGAACATGTCGCCGGGCTTTTTCCCGCATGGATTGCACCGGTGCAGGCAATCATCCTGCCGGTAACAGACAACCAGAACGAATATGCCGCGCAAATTCTGGCGCAACTGAAAGCGCAGGGCATACGCGCCGAACTGGACTTGGCATCGGAGCGGCTGAACAAAAAGATAAGGAACGCGCAGTTGGCCAAAATCCCCTACATGGTAATTCTGGGGGAGAAAGAAGCCGAATCGAAAAATATTTCCGTAAGGCTACGCTCAGGCGAGAATGTGAACGAAATCCAGGTAAGCCAGTTTACACAAACTGTCGGCGGACTATGCGCCAGCCACTCCACCCTACTATGGCCTGAGATTCCGCCCCAGCAGGCAACCGCCGCCGAATAGGCGTAAAATACCCACAAAAGTCATAGTCAAACGTATGGGGAAGTACTACCATCAAGGTATGTGTGCGCTGGCTCCGCATTAGGGGGTTAGGGTCACATTGGTACAGGGGTTATCCAAGGGAAGAGGGAGTGGCGTGTGCCGTTAGAGCCGAAATGTATTGAGAAACACAGGAGCAAAACCCATCTGGAGTGCAATGCGTGTTCCGACAACCAGGGCTACACGCTAACCAACTTGCGGCAGATAGACGACCTCTCGGAAAAAATAGTTAATGCCGCCATCGAATTCCCGGAGTGGAAACCGTACCATGCGAAGCTGGAATACACCATAACCCTGACTGTCCACGAAACATGCACAAACGCCATAGAGCACGGCATCCTAGGGCTGGACAAGCAAAGAAAAAAACAGCTCCTGGCGGAGCTTGAAGAAAAATATGTAGCATATGTGGAAGCGGAATGGAAAAGGAAGGGAATCGGCATCCACATAAGCGTTTGCCTGAACGCCGACCGGATACTTATCGGTGTCCATGACGAGGGAGATGGGTTCGATTTTTCGCAAGAGGGATTCGCCGCCGTTAAGGAATCCGACCTGTTGGACTTCTCCGGCAGGGGGCTGGCGATGATGGAAGGGATGGGGGTAAAGCTCCAGTGGAACCGGCGCGGTAACTCCGTGCTTTGCTCCTTCCAGCGCCCCGATTTGACCGCTAAGAAAAAGATATTGAATCCGGCTTCGACCCAATAAAACCGCCATCACGCACTAGCGGAGAGCCGGCTACTTCAGGGTTACGGTAACTCCCTCTCTGGCCGCGAAACATTGGATGTCCAGGTTATGCTCCTTTATAAAGGCCTTGGCGAACCTTTCCTTCTCCGCGACTTTTTCATCATTGTGTCCCGGGTCGTGGTGGAACATGTAGAGGTTTTTAACGTTTGCCTCCTTAACCAGTTGCAACAGTTCGGACAAAGGCGGATGCCCCCAGCCGATTCTCGATTCATATTCATCATCGAAGTACGACGAATCGTGTATCAGCAAATCTACATCCTTGAGGAATTGCACAAGTTTCCCCCTGAAATGGGGATCCCGTGGGCCGAGATTTTCCGGAACCAACTCGTTATCGGTAATGTAGGCCACGGATTTCCCGTTGGCGCAGGATAGTTTGTAACCAAGGGTGTTACCCGGATGGTTGAGCAAGATGGTCTGGAGTCTTATCCCCTCTATCAGATATTCACCCTCCCAAAGCTCCTTAAAATAAAGCCGGGCGGCATACTCCCTTATGGTAATCGGGAAATAGATGCTTTCCATCTGGCCACTCATCACCTCGCGCATGCTAAGGTCGCCATGCGCGGTGCCATAAATGGCGATTTCGTTTCCCTGAATGAATGCAGGCTTGAAAAACGGCAACCCATGGATATGGTCCCAGTGCGGATGGGAAACGAGCAAATTAATTTTAGTCCGTTTCTTCTGGCCCAACAAATAGTCCCCCAGCCGGATTATGCCGGTGCCAGCATCGAATATGAACAGCCGCCCCTCGGAAAACTCTACGGATACGCAGGAGGTGTTACCGCCGTACTCCAGAAAATCCTTATATGGCGTTGGAACGGTACCTCTGGTACCCCAGAATGTGACTTTAATTTCGTTCCTGAGTATAGCCTTGACCTGCTCCCTGAATTTGGCGGCGTCAATCGGCTTTGTTACGTAAGCATTAGCCCCCAACTCGTAGGCGCGCCCCTGGTCATACGAAAATGCCTTCGCGCTCAACACCAATATCTTTATGAAGTCGTATTCCTTATTTGCCCGAACATCCCTGATGAGGGCAAAACCATCGGTTTGGGGCATCATAAGATCGACAATGAAAATGTCCGGCATGAAGGACGCCATCTTCTCCATCGCCTGCGAGGAATCACCGAGGGTCTGGACTGTGTAGCCAGCTCCCAAGAGAATGGCCTCGACCAACTTCAGGTGGCTTATGTCATCATCAACAACGAGTACTTTAGATCCCATACCCCTCCAAATCCTCTATGAACGCCTATTCTATCACCGAATGATGAACTATTTATCCTCAATTTAGCCACGCAAATCCGCCGCTTCATGGGGATTTGACGGGGGGTGCCAGCCACGCCAATTCCTTAAATCAGCCCGCCGCAATACCGCGCCTTTTTGCCGTATTTTACCAACAGATGCTCCCACTGGACCAAAAACAGGTCACAAATTGGGTAAACGATCCTTCCGGTAAGAGATCGGCTTTTAACTTGGGCGGAGCACTCCAGATAAGCCAGTTTGCACCCGAATAAAAACTTTGCCACGAAAAAAACCGGTATCGCTATCTCCGCCCCGGTGGAAAAAACCAGGTCGGGCCGCTCGCGCCAGAATATACGAACTACGCGGAACCATACCGCCACAACCTCGAAAAGGTTGTCGTGGAATTTTTTAAGGAAATATGCGGGAGCCAACCCAGCCGGGGTCTGCCCCTGATAGGTGATGAAGAAAGTGCGATGCCCCTTGAAGACATCCTTAAGGGCCAAAACTTCCGTAAGGTGTCCCCCATGGGAACTTACCAAAGCGATTTTCAATTCCCTACCTGGCACCAGAAGCCTTTTCCACCCCCAAATTCTAGCATGTTTTTTAATGGGTTAGCGGCAAGAGACATGGCTTTTATTTTTACGGCCCATTTCCCGTAAGTGCAGGAAGGTGTGCTTCCGGGATGCTAAACAATGTGGAAAGTTCCGACCGCCTCCACAAAGATAAGCCCGGGGCGTGTGCAAAGTCGGCTTAAAACATGGCAGGGAACGCAAAGACCTAGAAAAAATATGCGGCAATCCCGCACTTACCGCGTGATACCCGCCTCCCTTTGAGGTAAAATCAGGCGTTATGAACCAACTCGATAAAAAACTTATCCTTGCGCCCATGGCAGGCTTCAGTGACCAGCCATTCAGGCGGCTGGCGCGAGCCTTCGGCGCGGACGAAGTTGTTACGGAACTTATCAGCGCGGATGCCCTAGTGCGCAACAACAAGAAGACGTTCGGTATGGTTGCCATTCATGAAGACGAACGCCCGGCATCTATACAGATTTTCGGCTCTGAACCGTCTGTGATGGCGGAAGCCGCAAAACGGGTGGAGCAGTTCAACCCATTGTTCATAGATATAAACATGGGATGCCCCGCGAGATAAGTTACAAGAAACGGAGCCGGAGCCGCACTTTTGGACAACCTGAAACTTGCCACAGATATTATACGGAGCGTTGTGGGCGCCGTTGAAACGCCGGTAAGCATAAAAATCCGCACGGGGAAAAACAAATCAAGCAAGACAGGCCTGGAGTTGGCCAAACGCGCGGCCGACTGTGGGGTGAAACGCATCTCCGTCCATGCCCGTACCGTAGCGGACGGTTTTGGCGGGCTAATAGATTACGACTCAGTAGCGGAACTTAAAAAAAGCCTCGCCGTA